>NZ_BCBG01000024.1:0-77868 GCF_001320485.1 Pseudomonas sp. NBRC 111130 | reverse complement strand
CCGTCCTCCGGCAATGCGGCGCTATGACGCTGCAGCCAAATGTCTTTTGTCTGTATCCTCCTATCTGTGCCGTCTGTACGGTGCGACAATATTTCTCGCAAATTAACGTGACTTGTTTGCGCTTAAGCTGCGTCAAGACTTAAGTTCGGGGCAATCCTGGCCCCCGAACCGAGCGATGCCAGCGTACCGTGCTGCGCATTTCTGGACTTTCCGTCCGATCACTTGAGGTTACAAGCAAGATGGCCAAGGCCGCCGATGTCGTTGTGCAATGCCTGGAAAACGAAGGTGTCGAGTATGTGTTCGGCATTCCTGGTGAGGAAAACCTCGACCTGCTGGAATCCCTGCGCAAGTCGAAGATCAAGCTGGTACTGACCCGCCACGAGCAGTCCGCGGGCTTCATGGCTGCCACCTATGGTCGCCTGACCGGCAAGACTGGCGTCAGCCTGTCGACCCTGGGCCCTGGTGCGACCAACCTGGTAACCGCCAGTGCATACGCCTACCTGGGCGGCATGCCGATGATGATGATCACCGGCCAGAAACCGATCAAGAAGTCAAAGCAGGGCCGCTTCCAGATCATTGATGTGTGCGGCATGATGGATCCCATCACCAAGTACACTCACCAGTTCGCCTCGGCCGACAACATCCCGGCCCGTATGCGCGAAGCGTTCCGCCTGGCTGAAGAAGAAAAGCCGGGCGCTGTGCACCTGGAGCTGCCGGAAGACATCGCCGCCGAGCAGACCGACGCCCTGCCGATCCCGCGCAGCCTGCACCGTCGCCCGCTGGCCGAGCACGTGGCCATCGAAGCCGCTGTAGAGAAACTGCACAAGGCCCGTAGCCCGATCCTGGTGATCGGCGCCGGCGCCAACCGCAAGATGACCGCCAAGGTCCTCAAGCAGTTGATCGACAAGACCGGTATCCCGTTCATCACCACCCAGATGGGTAAAGGTGTGGTCGACGAGCGCCACCCGCGCTTCCTCGGCAACGCTGCGCTGTCGTCCGGTGACTTCGTCCACCGTGCCATTGAAGCCGCCGACCTGATCATCAACATCGGCCACGACGTGATCGAGAAGCCGCCATTCTTCATGGTCCGTGGTGGCACCGAAGTCATCCACATCAGCTTCCGCTCCGCCGAAGTCGATGCCGTGTACTTCCCGCAGGTCGAAGTGATCGGCGACATTGCCAACGCCGTGTGGCAGATCAGCGAAGCACTGAACGACACCGCGCACTGGGACTTCACCCGTCTGATGGCCATTCGTGAAGCGAACGAGGCGCAGATCGCCGAAGGCGCCGACGACAATCGCTTCCCGGTCTACCCGCAGCGTCTGGTCGCCGACATCCGTCGCGTGCTGCCGTCCGAAGGCATCGTGGCCCTGGACAACGGCATCTACAAGATCTGGTTCGCCCGTAACTACAAGGCGCACAAGCCGAACACCGTACTGCTCGACAACGCCCTGGCGACCATGGGCGCAGGCCTGCCATCGGCCATGGCTTCGCACCTGGTGTACCCGGACCGCCCGGTGATCTCGGTGTGCGGCGACGGCGGCTTCATGATGAACAGCCAGGAGCTGGAAACCGCAGTCCGTCTGGGCATGCACATCACCGTGGTGATCCTGCGTGACGATGGCTACGGCATGATCCGCTGGAAACAGGCCAACATGGGCTTCACCGATTTCGGCCTGGACTACGGCAACCCGGACTTCGTCAAATACGCCGAAGCCTACGGTGCCAATGGTCACCGCGTCGAAAGCGCCGAAGCCTTGCTGCCACTGCTCGAGCACTGCATCAAGACCCCTGGCGTGCACGTAATCGACTGCCCGGTCGACTACAGCGAGAACGACCGCATCCTCAACAGCGAGCTGCGTGAGCGTGCGCTGGCGGTTTAAGGCTTAAGGGCCTATTCGCGGCGGTTCGCCGCCCCGCTGAACCCGCTGCCACTGGGACCGCACAGCTTGCGAAAGTTGTGCAACCCTTGGCCGCAGGTTCAGCGGGGTGTCGAACCGCCGCAGAATGCTTTCTGCAGATCCGATCCCCCATGTGCTAGGGTGCAGGCAACTCTTCACCCCAGGATACCCGCACATGCTCCCTGCCCTCAGCGAAAAAGAACTCGCCCGCCTCGAAGACTTGCTGATCACCTACGGCAACGACTATTCGGTGCTCAACCTGGCCGAGCTCAACGGCTTTTTCACCGCCCTGGCCAGCTCGCCGGTCGACGTGCTGCCCGAGCAATGGTTGCCTACAGTCGCTGGCGGCAAGGTGCCGAAGTTCAAGAAACCCGCCCATGAAGAGGCCTACACCGCCTTGATGCTGCGCTATGCCTACCAGATCGCCGAGCAACTGGCGCAGGACCTCGAAAGCTTCGAGCCGTTGTTCGAAGAGAGCGAGGCCGAGGAGGGGCCAGCGATCATCATGGAAGAGTGGTGCTTCGGTTACATGCGCGGCACGCAGGTGGCGGGTTGGGGGGAGCTGCCGCCAGAGCAGGAGCAGTTGCTCAAGGCGATCTCACTGCATGGGCTGGAAGACAACTTCGAATTGCTCGATGCCATGAGTTTCGATGAATTGCAGGCTTGCGTGCCGCACGTGGTCGAGGCAGCGCGCGGGCTGTATCGCTATCAGAAGCAGTCGCGGCACTGACCGGCCTATTATTCCACTAGGCGAAATTATGGTTTGCTCCTCACGCTGATTCTGCTGCCCGCCGGATCAGTGCAGGATGGGTTCCACCTGGCATCACCCCGATGCCGGCCCTGGAGCCCAGCCCATGATCAAACTTTACAACTTCCCCAAGTCCGGCCACGCCCACCGCATCGAGCTGATGCTGTCGCTGCTCGGCCTGCCTACCGAACTGGTGTTCGTCGACCTGGCCAAAGGTGCGCACAAGCAGCCGGAATTCCTCGCCCTCAATCCGTTTGGCCAGGTACCGGTGATCGATGACAACGGCACCGTGATCGCTGATTCCAATGCCATTCTGGTGTACCTGGCCAGCACCTACGACAAGGCGGGCAAGTGGTTACCCCATGACCCGGTCAAAGCGGCACGCGTGCAGCGCTGGTTGTCGGTTGCAGCCGGGCCGCTGGCCTTCGGCCCCGCAGCCGCCCGCCTAGTGACCGTGTTCGGCGCTTCGTTCAACACCGACGAAGTCATTGCGCGAGCACACACCTTGCTCAAGGTGATGGACGCCGAGCTGGCCAAGTCGGCGTTCCTCGCCGGCAGCGAGCCGACCATCGCCGACGTCGCCAACTATTCCTACATTGCCCACGCACCCGAGGGCAATGTCTCGCTGGAACCCTATCCCAACGTGCGTGCCTGGCTGGCCCGGATAGAAGCATTGCCTGGCTTTGTCGCCATGCCGCGCACGGCCATTGGCTTGCAGACCAGTATCTGAGCCGCTACTCCACACGAGGACTGCCGCCATGCAGCAACTCCCCAGCCATCGCACTTCGCCCTGGCATGCCGGCGAGAAGCGCCTGCAAGAACAGGTCGGTGTTTCGGAGCGCATGGAAGTGTTCGGGCAGAAAGTCATCCGCGACTACATGCCCGACCAGCACCGCGCGTTCTACCAGCAATTGCCATTCATCGTTGCCGGTGCTGTAGACCAGGGCGGCAAACCTTGGGCGACGTTGCTCGAGGGCCCGGCAGGCTTCGTCAGCTCGCCTGACCCACGGCAATTGCTGATCGACTGCCACCCGGCCAGCGACGACCCTGCAGCGCCAGGGCTTGCTGCTGGCGGGGCCATCGGCCTGCTCGGTATCGAATTGCATACGCGCCGGCGTAACCGCATCAACGGGCTGATCGCTCAGGGTGCAAGTGGTGCGCTGCAGGTGCGGGTCGAGCAGTCTTTCGGCAATTGCCCGCAGTACATCCAGCTGCGCCAGTACACCCGTGTCGATGAACCGCAACAAGGGCGGATTGATGCGCGAGGGCTGGACGCAACGACCGCCCAGATGATCGCAAACGCGGACACGTTCTTCGTCGCCAGTTACATCGACCACGCCGACGGGCACCGTTCGGTGGACGTCTCGCACCGAGGCGGCCGCCCCGGCTTCGTTCGGGTCGAAGGCAACCGCCTGAGCATTCCAGACTATGCCGGCAACCTGCATTTCAACACCCTTGGCAACCTGCTGGAAAACCCGGTGGCCGGGCTGTTGTTCGTCGACTTCAGCAGTGGTGATGTGCTGCAAGTGACCGGGCGCACCGAGGTGATACTCGACAGCCCGCTGATCACGGTATTCGAAGGCGCCGAGCGGTTATGGACACTGGACATCGAGCAGGTGGTCCTGCGCCGGGCGGCGGTGAGTTTGCGCTGGGCCTTCGAGGAGTACGCGCCAACCAGCTTGATGACCGGCACCTGGGCCGAGGCGCAGCAGCGGCTTGAGCTGCGTGAGCGGCAACGCCAGTGGCTGACCTGGCGGGTGGCGCGGGTGGAGCAGGAGAGTCGAGACATACGCTCGTTCTATCTGGCCGCGGATGAGCCGGTGACCTTCTCGCCCGGCCAGCATATTCCCGTGCGTATCCCGCTGGGGGCCGATGCGCCGCTGATTCGCACCTACAGCCTGTCCTGCGCGCCGTCCGATGGCTACCTGCGGATCAGCGTCAAGGCGCAGGGCCCGGCGTCGCGCTTTCTGCATGAGCGTGTCAGGGCAGGGGACAGGCTGGAAGTACGCCTGCCGATGGGCAGCTTCATCCTGGACAGCGTCAGCACCAGGCCTGTCGTGCTGATCGGTGCGGGGGTGGGCATCACACCGCTGATCGCCATGCTGCGCGAGCTGTTGGCGAACGGGCAGGCGCGCCGCATCCATTTGTTCCACGGCGCCCGCAGCCTGAGTGATCTGCCGTTCCAGCAGGAACTGGCCGAACTGCGTCAGCGAGCCGGCCCTGGCTTGAGCGTGCATCGTTCGTTGAGCCAGCCTGAGGCCGAAGCCGTGCAAGGGCGTGACTTCGAGCACGTCGGGCGACTGGGCATCGAGCAGGTGAAGGGCGCGCTGGCACTGGATGATTACGACTTCTACCTGTGTGGGCCGGCCAGCTTCACCCAGGATCTTTATGAGGGATTGCGCGGCGTGCATGTGCCGGATGCCCGCATTCATGCCGAAGCCTTCGGGCCATCGACACTGCGCCGGCATGGCGACGACCAGCGCCCCACGCTACAGCAGCCGCCGGCTGCCAGCGAGCCGGTACCCGTGTACTTCGCCAGCTCGGCCAAGGAGGCGCGTTGGGCACCGGGAGCTGGGACCTTGCTGGAGCTGGCCGAGGCGCGCGGGCTGTCACCGGAGTTCAGTTGCCGGGGTGGGTCTTGCGGGACGTGCAAGACCAAGGTGGTGAGTGGGCAGGTGCATTACCCGAATCCCCCTGCCGAGATGCCGGAGGAAGGCACTGCGCTGATCTGTTGTGCCGTGCCAGCGCAGGCACTGGTGCTTGAGCTTTAAGGCAGCCGATAATCTCCCGCATCCCCGATGCTCAGGAGCGTGCATGGACCAGATCCACCTGATGAAGGTGTTCGTTGCTGTCGGCGAGCTGGAAAGCTTTGCCGCTGCCGCCCGCCGCCTGGACATCTCGCCGGCCGCCGTTACCCGTGCCGTCAGCGCCCTCGAAGAGCAGATCGGGGTCAAGCTGCTGTTGCGCACCACCCGCAGCGTGCGGCTGACCGATGCGGGCGGCCGTTACCTGGAAGACACCCGGCACATTCTCGCCAGCATCCATGAAGCCAACGAAGCTGCGGCCGGGATCAACGCCACGCCCAAGGGTGAACTGGCGATCACCGCGCCGATCCTGTTCGGCAAGAAGTTCGTCATGCCTTGTATCGTGCGCTACCTGCAGCGCTACCCCGAGGTCGATGTGTCGGCGTACTTCCTCGACCGCGTGGTGAACATGGTCGAGGAGGGCATGGACGTGGCCGTGCGCATCGGGCCGCTGCCTGACTCCGGTCTCAAGGCGCTGCGCGTGGGCCGGGTGCGGCGGATGCTGTGTGCATCGCCCGACTACCTTGCCCGATGGGGCGAGCCGCAGCACCCGTCGGACTTGCTGGAGCATGCGGTGATCGCCACTACCACCCTCTCGCCGCGCGCCGGCTGGCGCTTCGGCCTGGCCGACGAACCCACCCTGGTACGCATGAAGCCGAGGCTGACAGTGACCAGCAACGATGGCGCGATCGCTGCGGCAGTGGATGGACTGGGCGTTGCCAGGCTGTTGTCGTATCAGGTGGTCGATGAGCTGGCCAGCGGCAAGCTGAAGGTCATTCTTGCCGATTACGAGGAGGCCCCCTGGCCGATCCATATCTTGCATCGAGAGAGCAAGTACGGCTCAGCCAAGGTGCGTTCGTTCATCGACATGCTGGCGCAGGATTTGCGAGCCCGTCACCTGGATTGAGCAAGGAGATCGTACAACAACGCAGGATTCATCAGAGGCTCGCTGCGAACTTTTCGATTTCTCGGGTCATTGATATTTATTGTTGTACGACGACCTACGACATGGCACTCTTCACCTGAAACAATTTGTCTCATTTCGCCCTGCCGGCGCATGGGGCAGATCACCCGTCACTCTAAAAACAAGATTCAGGTGAACCATGAAGATCAAAGGCATCCGTTGGTGGATGGTCAGCCTTGTCACGGCCGGGCTCGTCGTCAACTACCTCGCCCGCAACACCCTCTCGGTGGCAGCTCCCACCCTGATGACCGACCTATCCATCACCACCGAGCAATACGCCAAGATCGTCGCGACCTGGCAGATGTGTTACGCCCTCATGCAGCCGATTGCTGGCTGGCTCATCGATTTCATCGGCACCAAACTGGGCTTTGCCGTCTTCGCCTTGGCCTGGTCGCTGGCCTGTGCGGGGGCCGCCCTGGCCAGCGGTTGGCAGAGCATGGCGTTCCTGCGCGGGTTGCTGGGCATGACCGAGGCGGCCGGCTTGCCGGCCGGGGTCAAGGCCACCACCGAATGGTTCCCGGCCAAGGAACGCTCGGTCGCCATCGGCTGGTTCAACATCGGCTCGTCCTTGGGCGCATTGCTGGCGCCACCGCTGGTGGTATGGGCGATCCTGCACAGTGGCTGGCAGCTGGCATTCGTCATCGTTGGCGCGTCCGGTGTGCTGTGGACCCTGCTGTGGATGCTGCTGTACAAGCATCCGCGTGATCAGCAGCGCCTGAGTGACGCTGAGCGTGACTACATTCTCAGCGGCCAGGAAGCCCACTTCAAAGCCGAGCAGCGTGAAAAGGGCGCGTGGAAGCGCATCTTCAAAACCCGCAACTTCTACGCGATCGCCTCGGCACGCATTCTTTCCGAGCCGGCCTGGCAGACCTTCAACGCCTGGATCCCGCTGTACCTGATGACCGAGCGGCACATGAACATCAAGGAAGTGGCAATGTTCGCCTGGCTGCCGTTCCTGGCTGCCGACATCGGCTGCGTGCTTGGGGGCTACCTGAGCCCAATGTTCCATCGTTACTTCAAGGTGTCGCTGTTCACCTCACGCAAGATGGTGCTGGTATTCGGCGCCAGCTGCATGATCGGCCCGGCCTGTATCGGTTTGGTCGAAAGCCCGTACACGGCGATCCTGCTGCTGTGCATTGGCGGCTTTGCCCACCAGACCTTGTCGGGGGCGCTGTATTCGATCACCTCGGATTCGTTCAGCAAGGACCAGGTGGCGACGGCGACCGGCATGGGCGGGATGTGTGGTTACCTGGGCGCGGCGCTGTTTACCCTGGTGTTCGGCATCCTGGTTACGCAAATTGGCTACAGCCCACTGTTCGTGGTGCTGGCGGCATTCGATATCGTGGCGGCAGTGCTGGTATGGAAGGTCGCACGCGAGGTGAATGGGGCTGCTTCGCCAGAGTCGTTGGCAACCTCGTCCGAGGCACTGGCGTAAGGCTTGAAGTCTTGGGGCTGTAAAGCAGCCCCAATCCCAGCCAGTCACATTGGCTGATAGTGCATCCTCAATCCCAGGCTGATCGATTCTCCCTGCTGCAACAGTCTCAATCCTGGTCGCCCTGGCAAGTGATGCGCATTGATCGGGTGGCTCACTGGCTCGAAGCAGAAGAATGGCTGCTCGTGCGGGCAGAACAACAGAAAATGTTCGGCGCCGCTGGCACTGCATAGCAGCCGATATCCCGCGCCCGGCTGCTCGATCACGCAGTGGCCGGGCCATTCGCTGAAGGCATGATCCACCGCCGTGGCCGGCAGTGTCCGTGCGCGGGCGAAATTCCAGTGATCAGGTACCTCGGCTTGCCGTGACGGCAACGCACCGTTCTCCGCCAGCCAGACGGTGCGCGCCTGCGCCTGCAATCGCGTATCAGGATGGCGCGGGAAGTAAGGATGCAGCCCGAGGCCATACCAGCTAGCCGCCGAATCCAGATGCGTGGCCTGCAGATCGATGGCAAGGCAGCCCTCATGCAGGTGCACATCTAGTGTCGCACGGTAGGCAAACGGTATTGTGCTGTCGAGGCTCAGGCGGGCGCGGTGCTCGCTGTGCTGCTCCACCTGCCAGGGCTGCTGCCAGGCACTGCCGTGGATCGGGTAGGGATCGTGCCCGGTGTTCGGTGCCAGGGCCAGCCAGCCATCGGGGCGCTGGAAGCCGCCCTCGGCGATCCGGTTGGACCAGGGGACCAAGGGGTAGCAGCCCAGGCGCCGCGGGCTGCCGCTAGCCAGGGCGGCCGCGTCGGCAGGGCGCAGCAGCGCCTGGCCGGTGGCGCTGGCCTGCCAGTTGACCAGGCTGGCGCCCAGCTCAGGGGCGATGCTCAGGCGGGTCAGCGGGTCTTGCAGGTGCAGCAGGGGGACGCTCATCAGGGCCTCCGATAGGTCAGCAGGACGATGCCGCACACCACTACGGCACCGCCAATCAATTGCAAGCCACTGAGTTGCTGGCCGAGCAACGCCCAGCCCAACAACAGGGTAGCGATGGGCTCTACGTTCATCACCGGTGCGTTCTGCGCCATGTTCAGCCTCGGCACACAGACGAACAGCAAAGTGAAGGCCACGCCATACAGCACCACCAGGCTGGCCAGTGCCACCCAGCCGGTGGAGCTGCCCGGCAGCGACAAGCCGGCAGGCATCACGCCGCTGATACCAGCGGCCAGCATGCTGGTGAACACGATCAGCAAAGTCAGCAGGCTGCGCACCGGTCCGCGTACGGCGGCCAGCTTGTGGTCGGTGATCCACAGGGCGCAGGCAAACACGCAGGCGGCGCAGAACGCCAGGCCCACACCCAAGGTCCAGTGCGGGTTGGCATCGCCACCGTCGGCCAGGCGTGCCGGAACATCCAGCGCCAGCACCAGGCCACACAGGATCAGCCCCATGAACAGCAGCGTGCGCCCGCTCGGGCGGGTACCGCCCAGTGCCCAGGTCAGCAGTGCCAGGAGCATGGGGAAGGTGTTGCCCACCAGCAGCGCCAGGGCGACCGGAATGCGTGCCACCGCCGAATACAGGCACAGGCTCTGGGTCGCGATCAGCAAGCCCAGCAGCAGCTGCCAGCGCCGTGTGCCGGCAGGCAGGCCGAGCGGCTGGCGTTGCCATAGCACCAGGCTGGCCAGCACCAGGAAGGTGATGCCCGAGCGGCAGAGAATGGCCAGCAGCACCCCGGTGTCGTCGTCGAAGGCGATGCGTGCGGCGATGTGGTTGCCGGCGAACGAGCAGGCCAGCAGCGCCAGGAGGGCGATGGCCAGTTTGCGCGGGAAGAGGGTGGTTGCAGAAGAGGGGGCAGCCATGTGCAGGATCCGTTTGCATGGGAAATCCGGGGGCTGCTTTGCAGCCCATTCGCGGGCACGCCCGCTCCCACAGGGACCACGCAATCCCTGTGGGAGCGGGCGTGCCCGCGAATGGGCCACAAAGCGGCCCCCATTGCGATTACAGGACGACGCTCGGCAGCCACAGCGAGATGGCCGGTATGTAGGTCACCGCCATCAGCACCAGGAACAGCGCCAGGTAGAACGGCAGCAACGCCTGCACCGTGGCCTCGATGCTGACTTTGCCAATCGCTGACCCGACGAACAGCACCGCACCCACCGGTGGGGTGATCAGCCCGATCCCCAGGTTGACCAGCATGATCATGCCGAAGTGCACCGGGTCCACGCCGATACCGGTAATCACCGGCAGCAGGATCGGCGTGAGGATCAGAATCAGCGGTGCCATGTCCATCACCGTGCCCAGCAGCAGGAGCATGAAGTTGATGCACATCAGGATCACGTAGCGGTTATCCGACAGGGTCAGGAACGCCGTGGTGATCTTCGACGGGATCTGCATCAGGGTCATCACATAGCCGAAGCTTGCGGCGAAGCCGATCAGGATCATCACGATCGAGATGGTGCGTACCGTGCGGTGCATCAGCTTGGGCAGGTCGCGCCACTTGTAGTCGCGATAGATGAACATGGTCACGAAGAACGACCACACCACCGCCACCGCAGCCGATTCGGTCGCGGTGAACACACCCGACAGGATGCCGCCAAGGATGATCACCATGGCCATCAGGCCCCACAGGGCTTCACCGGCAATCTTCAGCGCCTGGCGCAGCGGAATCACCTCGCCCTTGGGGTAGTTGCGCTTCTTGGCGAAGATCAGGCACAGGCCCATCATCACAGCGCTCAGCAGCAGCCCCGGCATCACCCCGGCCATGAACAGCGAAGCGATCGACACCGTCCCCCCAGCTGCCAGCGAGTACAGCACCGAGTTGTGGCTCGGCGGCGTCAGCAGGGCCTGCACCGAGCCGCTCACGGTCACGGCTGTGGAGAATTCACGCGGGTAGCCCTTGCGCTCCATTTCCGGGATCAGCACCGAGCCCACCGATGCGGTATCCGCCACCGACGAGCCGGAGATGGCACCGAAGAAGGTCGATGCGGTGATGTTCACCAGCGAAAGCCCGCCGCGCACGAAGCCCACCAGCACCCCGGCGAACGCTACCAGGCGCCGCGACATGCCGCCCTCGGCCATGATCGCACCGGCCAGCACGAAGAACGGAATGGCCAGCAGCGAAAACTTGTTAACCCCACTGGCGACCTGGATCATCATCGCCTGCAGCGGGATGTCGATGTACCAGGCGCCGATCAGTGCCGACAGGCCCAGGGCGTAGGCCACCGGCATGCCCAGCAGGATCAGCGCAATGAAGCTAC
The DNA here is from genome assembly GCF_001320485.1 of Pseudomonas sp. NBRC 111130. Lineage (NCBI taxonomy): Bacteria > Pseudomonadati > Pseudomonadota > Gammaproteobacteria > Pseudomonadales > Pseudomonadaceae > Pseudomonas > Pseudomonas sp. NBRC 111130. The sequence continues at coordinate 66,784 of NZ_BCBG01000024.1, read as the reverse complement.
CCAACAGAATGAACGCATCCATTTACGCCGCCCCCTCGTTTTCTTCAACCAGGTCGAAGCGCACCACCTTGCGCTGGCTCTGGTCGCCCAGCAGAAGTTTCTCCAGCACGAAGATCAGCGTCAGCACGCCGCCGACCGGGATCGGCGCGTAGCTCATGCCCACCCGTACGCCGGGCAGCGAGGCCATGTACTGGTTCCAGGTGGTGACGCACAGCTTGTAGCCGTACCAGGTCATGAACACGCAGACCCCCACCATCAACAGTTGAGTGAACACCGCCACCAGCCGACGCAGCGGCTCCGGCAGGCGGTCAGTGATCATCGCCACCGCCATGTGCGCGCCGGCGCGGTAGCTGGCGGCGGCGCCGATGAAGGTGAACAGCACCATCAGCAGGATCGACACCGGCTCCGGCCAGCTGGACCCGGTACCCAGCACGTAGCGGGCAAAGATGCCCCAGGGGATGATCAGCGACATGGTCAGGATCGACAGGCCGGCGACCCAGATGCAGGTGCGGTACAGCGTGTCGTTGACGCTCAGGAAAAGCATTTTCATAGGCATCACCACAGCGGCAGGGCGACGGGCGTCGCGCTGCCGAGGTCATCTTGGGAGGAGGGCCGGGGTTACTGGACCGCGTCGATACGCTTCATCAGGTCGGCATATTGCGCACCGTACTTCTCGCGCACCGGGGCGGTGGCGTCGTAGAACGGCTTGGTGTCGACGGCGATGAACTCGACACCGGCGGCCTTGAGCTTCTCTTCGCTGGCGGCGGACTTGGCGTCCCACAGTGCGCGTTCTTCCATCTGCGCTTCACGGGCAACCTTCTTCACCAGCACCTGCTGCTCAGGCGTGAGCTTGTTCCAGGTAGTCTTGGACATCACCACCGGCTCCGGCAGGATCAGGTGATTGGTCAGGGTGAAGTACTTGGCGCTCTGGTAGTGGTTGTGTTCGAGCAGGGTCGGCGGGTTGTTCTCGGCGCCGTCGATTACCCCGGTCTGCAGCGCGCTGAAGATTTCGCCGGTGTCCATGGCGATGCCATTGCCACCCATGGCGTTCATCATGTCGATGAACAGCGGGTTGCCCTGCACGCGGATTTTCATGCCCTTGAGGTCCTCGAGGCGGCGCACCGGCTTCTTGGTGTAGAGGCTGCGTGAGCCGCCATCCATCCAGGCCAGCGCCACCAGGTTGAATTCGGAGTTGGTGATCTTGTCGAGGATCTCCTGGCCGATTTCACCATCGATGATCTTGCGCATGTGCTCATGGTCACGGAACACGAACGGCATGTTGAACACGTTCACGTCCGGTACCACCGGGCCGACGATACCGAGGCTGACGCGGGTCATCTGCACGGCACCGATCTGCGCCTGCTCGATCACTTCCTTTTCCGAACCCAGCACGCCGCCGGCGAACATCTTGAAGGTGATTTCGCCATTGCTGGCCTGTTCGAGCTTCTTGCCCATGTTCTGTTCGGCGACCACGGTCGGGTAGCCGGCCGGGTGGATCTCGGCGAACTTGATGTCGAGTGCCGAGGCCGGCAATGACAGGCTGAACGCGAATGGGAGTACGGCAAGAAGCAGCTTGCGTTTGAAGGTCATGGTGAAACTCCGTGGTTTTTATTATCTGGTTTCGCGCGCGAGTGTCGGGTGCTGCGGTGTTGCATGGGCCGCGGTCAGCCGCGCCAGGCAGGTTCCTCCAGGCCTTGGACGCCGGGGTGCAGGGCAAATACGCCACCGGCCAGGGGCTGGTCGCTGAGGTCAGTGCCTGCAGGGCGGATCGAGGTGACGAACAAGGTGTCGAGGTTGGCCCCGCCGAAGGCGCACATCGCCGGTTTCTTTACCGGCACGCTGAGCGAGCGGTCGAGCCGCCCGTCGGGGGTGAACCGGTGGATCTGCCCGGCGTCGTTGCCGCAGATCCAGTAGCAGCCGTCGGCATCGATGGCGGCGCCGTCGGGGCGGCCGGGGAAGGCGCGCATGTCGACGAACAGCCGCTGGTTGTGCGGGGTGCCGCTGTCGGTGTCGTAATCGAAGGTCCAGATCTTCTGCACGTTGGGATGCGAGTCCGACAGGTACATGCGCGTGCCGTCCGGGCTGAAGGCCAGGCCGTTGGGCACGATCATGTCCTTGAGCTGCTGGTGCAAGCGGCCCTCGCCATCGAGCCGGTACAGCGCGCCGACATGGGCGCCTTGCTGCATGTCCATCAACATGCTGCCGGCCCAGAACCGGCCCTGGCGGTCGCAGCGGCCATCGTTGAAGCGCATGCCGTGGTGCGGGTGTTCGACTGCGGCGAGCCGGCGGCTGTCGAGGTGGCCGTCGGCCTGGGCCCGCAGTTGGAAGATGCCGCTTTCCATGCCAGCGATCCAGCCCCCTTCGCTGCGGGCGATGCAGGCGAGCATCTCGTCACCCTGCCAGACCTGATGGGCGCCGTCCTGCCAGCGGTGCAACTGGCGGGCCGGAATATCGACCCAGTACAGGGCCTGTTCGCTGGGGTGCCATACAGGGCTTTCACCGGTGCCATTGCGGGCGTCGACGATCAGTTCGCAGTGCATGCTGGAGCCTCCAGGCAGGGGGTATCAGCTGAACGGGCCGGCAGCGACGAAGGCGCCACCCTGGTAGACCATGCTTGGGTCGTCGGCGGCGGGCGCCGGTTTGGCCTGAACTGCGGCGCGAAACACTTCCGAGGTGTCCTTGGGTTGGTAGCCCAGGTGCGCAGCATGGCGGTTGTCCCACCAGACGGTGCGGTTGTCTGAGGCGCCGTAGACCACGGTGTGGCCGACATCGGCGGTGAACAGGCCGCGCTCGATCAGCTGAGTGAGGTCGTCGTAGCTCAGCCAGGTGCTGAGCATGCGTAGGTTCTGTGGCTCGTCGAACGAGGAGCCGATGCGGATGCTGACGGTCTCGATGCCGTAGCGGTCGAAGTAGAAGCTGGCGACATCCTCGCCGTAGCACTTGGACAGGCCATAGTAGCTGTCGGGGCGGCGCAGGGCATGGGCGTCGATCGTCTGGTCCTGATGATAGAAGCCAATCACATGGTTGGAGCTGGCGAAGATGATGCGCTTGACCCCGTGCTTGCGTGCGGCTTCGTAGATGTGGAACACGCCGCAGATATTGGGGCCGAGGATGTCCTCGAAGGAATGCTCGGTGGACACGCCCCCGAAGTGGACGATAGCGTCGACGCCTTCGACCAGGGCATGGACCGCGGCCTTGTCGGCCAAGTCGCAAAGGACAACTTCTTCATGGGGGCCAGTGGCAGGGGCCATCGGCGCGATATCGGAAAGGCGCAGGACTTCGGCGAAGCCGGTGAGGCGTTGGCGAAGCACCTTGCCCAGGCCGCCTGCGGCTCCGGTGAGCAGCAGGCGCTTGAAGGGGGTGGTGGTCATGGCGGCTCTACTTGTAATTGTTGTAAGTTGTCGTATGACTAGGCCTGATTATCGGCAGCGCTTCCCGAGGTTGTCAATGCTGCTTTTGGGCGTTTTCATGGCCCTGTGGGAGCGGGCATGCCCGCGAACACCGGCAGAGCCGGTGCCATCCACCGCGTCGCCTGTTTCGCGGGCGCGCCCGCTCCCACAAGGGCCGCATTACAGCAACGACAGGGGATAGTTGAAGATCAACCGGTTCTCATCGAATTCGTTGTTGCTGTAGTCGCGCCGAATGCTCGAGTTGCGCCACTTCACGCTCAGGTCCTTGAACGGCCCGCTCTGGATCACATAGGCCAGCTCCGACTCGCGCACCCACTCCTTGCCGTCGGTCACCGCCCCGGTGTGCACGTCGCGGCCACTGATATAGCGGTTCATCAAGGTCAGCCCGGGCACCCCGAGCGTCACGAAGTTGAAGTCATGGCGCACCTGCCACGAGCGCTCTTCGGCATTGTCGAAGCTGGAGTTGTAGCTGTCGTTGGCTAAGGTCCCGCCGCTGGTGCCATTGACCCGCATCCAGGTATCGCCATCGACTTTCTGCAGCCCGATCCAGAAGGTGTTACCGCCGTAGCGGGCCGAGAACATCCCCGAATAGGTCTTGTTGTCCAGCTTGCCGGCACGTTCCGAGCCGTCCTCGCCGCCACGGAAGTAACCCAGGTTGGCGCCGAGGGTCCAGTCGCCCAGCGGCTGGCTGTGGCTCAGTTGCAGGTATTGCTGCGCGTAGACGTCCTTGAGCACCGCCTTCCATAGCCCGACCAGGGTGCGGTTCTGGTTGAACGTGTATTCGCCACCGACAAAGTTGAAGCGGTCCGATACGCCGCCGCCGTAGCTCATGTCTTCCATGCTCGCATCGTTGCGCGGGCTGTTGCCGCGGAACTGGCCGCCATACAGGGTCAGCCCGCCAATTTCGCTGGAGGTTACCTGGCCGCCGCGGAAGGTCTGCGGCAGTGAGCGACCATCGTCAGAGCGCAAAATCGGCAGCACCGGCATCCACTCGCCGATCTTCAGTTCGGTCTTGGAAATACGCGCTTTGCCTGCTACTGCCAGACGCCCGTAGTCATCCGCCGGCTTGCCGTCGTCATGGCGTGGCAGCAGCGCCGTGCCGTAGGTGCCGCCACCGCCATCGAGCTTGAGCGACCACAGCCCCAGCACATCCGCGCCAAACCCCACCGGCCCCTCGGTGAAGCCGGAACGGGCGTCGAGAATGAAGCTTTGGGTCCATTCTTCAGCTTTGCTCTGTGGGTTGCCGGGGTTGGTGAAGTTACGGTTGATGTAGAAGTTGCGCAGGCCCAACACGGCCTTGCTGTCTTCGACGAAGCCCTGGGCGAGGCTGATGCCCGGCATGCCGCCGAGCAGGCTGGCGCCGAGTAGCGCAAAGGGAAGGGGGATATGGCAGATTTTCGACATGGGGTGGGTCCGCTGTTGTTTTTGTTATGTGTTGTCGTACAACTGCGGCGTTTTTTATCAAGCGGGAAATGCACTGTCAACGTCGAAGATCGCAATGAATTAGCGCAGTCAAGTGAAACCTCGCCAGCGAGCGCTCTAGATCAAGGTTCAGATAAAGCCAAGGTCATACGATGACGTCGGGGAATATTGTTGCATTTGCGGCAACGGAGTCCCTTTGGCGCGACGGTTAGTCGCAGAATCATTTCGTAATACTATTCTTCGCTGCTGAAGGGCTAATCGATTCAGTCCAATGGAAACGGAGAATTCACCCATGAGCACAACCCGTGCTTCGCAACCCTCACGCTTGCTGCCCAGGCTGCTAGGCGTGCTCTTTCTGCTGATGGGCCTGGCCCTGGTAGCCGGCGGCATCAAGCTGATGGGCCTCGGCGGCTCGCTGTATTACCTCCTGGCCGGCATCGGCATCCTGATCACCGCTGGCCTGCTGCTGGCCGTGCGCCGCGAGGCGCTGAGCGTCTATGGCATCGTGCTGCTGCTGAGTACGTTGTGGTCAGTGATGGAGGTAGGTCTGGACTGGTGGCAACTGGTACCGCGCCTGGCGCTATGGTTCGTCCTTGGCCTGGTCCTGCTGTTGCCTTGGCTGCGCAGGCCGCTGACCCTTGGCCAGCCCTACCTCTTGGGCAATGGCGTGCTGGGCCTGGCCGTGGTTGTGGCGGGGCTGATGGCCCTGGCCAGCCAGTTCACCCATCCCGATACCGTCGTCGGCCGTCTCGACCGGGAAACCGCAGGCACCACCAGCGCGGCGCCGCAAATGCCCGACGGTGACTGGCAATCCTACGGCCGCACCGAGTTCGGTGATCGCTACTCGCCGCTCAAGCAGATTACCCCGGAGAACGTCGGCAAGCTCAAGCTGGCCTGGACCTACCGGACCGGTGATATTCCCGGCCCTAATGATCCGGGCGAGACCACTGCGGAGAACACCCCGCTAAAGGTCAACGGCAAGCTCTACGTGTGCACCCCGCACAGCCAGGTGATTGCCCTGGACCCGGATAGCGGCAAGGAAATCTGGCGTTTCGACCCCAAGCTCAGCACTCAGAACGCTGCCAACTTCAAGGGCTGGGCGCACATGACCTGCCGTGGCGTGGCCTACTTCGACACGGCCAAGTCCCAGGCGAGCACCGCTGCAGGCCAAGCCTGCGCCAAGCGTGTCTACGTGCCCACTGCCGACACCCGCCTTATTGCCTTGGATGCCGATACCGGCAAGCAGTGCGAGGGCTTTGGCGACAACGGCCAGATCGACCTGACCCGCAACATCGGTACCTTCGCCCCCGGTGGTTACTACTCCACCTCGCCACCCACCGTGGCCGGCGGCCTGCTGATCCTCGGCGGCCACGTCACCGACAACGTCTCCACCGATGAGCCGTCTGGGGTAGTCCGCGCCTATGACGCAGTCACCGGCAAGCTGGTGTGGAACTGGGACAGCGGCAACCCCGAAGCTACTACGCCGATCGCCGATGGCCAGTTCTACACCCGTAACTCACCGAACGTGTGGTCGGTGATCAGCGCCGATGAAAAACTCGGCTTGCTGTACCTGCCCATGGGCAACCAGATGCCTGACCAGTGGGGTGGCAACCGCACGCCCGAAGCCGAGAAGTTCAGTGCCGGCCTGGTGGCCCTGGACATTGCCACCGGCAAGGTGCGCTGGAACTACCAGTTCACCCATCATGACCTGTGGGACATGGACGTTGGCGGCCAGCCTAGCCTGATCGATATCAAGACTGCCGACGGCATGAAGCCTGCGGTGATGGCCTCGACCAAGCAAGGCAGCATCTACGTGCTCGACCGCAGCAATGGCCAGCCGCTGGTGCCTATCCACGAGACGCCGGTGCCGCAAGGTGCGGTAGAAGGCGATCACACCTCGCCGACCCAGCCGATGTCCGAACTCAACTTCATGCCGCCGACCCTGCACGAGCGCGACATGTGGGGCGTGACGCCGTTCGACCAGATGCTCTGCCGCATCGACTTCCGATCGCTGCGCTATGAAGGCATCTACACCCCGCCGTCGCTGCAGGGCTCGCTGGTTTATCCGGGCAACTTCGGGGTGTTCGACTGGGGTGGCATTTCGGTCGACCCGGTGCGCCAGATCGCCTTCGTCAACCCCAGCTACATGGCGTTCAAGTCACAGCTGGTGCCAGCGTCCAAGATCGCCGGGCAGCCGGCGCGCAAGAGCGAGACCGAAGGCATCCAGCCGAACAAGGGCGCACCTTATGGCGTGATCATGAGCGCCTTCCTGTCGCCGATGGGGCTGCCGTGCCAGGCACCGTCCTGGGGCTATGTGGCGGCCGTGGACCTGACCACGCACAAGGTGATCTGGAAGCACAAGAACGGCACTGTGCGGGACAGCTCGCCAGTACCGATCCCGCTGACCATGGGCGTACCGAGCCTGGGTGGTGCCTTCACCACCGCCAGCGGCCTGGCGTTCCTCAGCGGTACCCTCGACCAGTACCTGCGTGCCTATGACGTACGCGACGGCAAGGTGCTCTGGGAAGGGCGGTTGCCGGCAGGGGCGCAGACCACGCCGATGACCTATACCGGCAAGGACGGGCGCCAGTATGTGCTGGTGATGGCCGGCGGGCATGGCTCGCTGGGCACCAGGCAAGGGGACTATGTGATGGCGTTTGCCTTGCCTGAGTAACTGCCTTTTCCAGGTCGATTCGCGGGCACGCCCGCTCCCACAGGTACTGCATCGCCCTTGATGGCAAAGCAGATCCCTGTGGGAGCGGGCGTGCCTGCGAATGGCCTCACAAATTCTTGAATCAAGAAAATCCCTATATATGGGATTCAATTCTACATATTGGAATTTTCGTCCCTCCAGGTTTATAGTCGCGCTCACTCACTGCCAAAAAACAGAACAGGTGAAGCGATGCAGGCGCAATTGATCGCGCTCGACTGGGGAACGACCTCCCTTCGTGCTTACAAACTCGCCACCGACGGCCAGGTGCTGGACGTGCGCACGCTGCCCAGCGGCATCATGCAACTGCCCAAGGCTCCCCGCCTGATCAACGGCCAACCCTGTGCCGACGGTTTTGAACTGGCCTTCGACGACGCCTGCGGCGACTGGCTCGACGCCCAACCGGGCCTTCCGGTGATTGCCTGTGGCATGGTCGGCAGCGCCCAGGGTTGGCGCGAAGCGGCCTACCGCGACACGCCAGCCAACGTCGCCAGCCTCGGCGCGTCCCTGCAAACGGTGCGCAGCCAGTGCGGCGTCGATGTGCATATCGTGCCCGGCGTGATCCAGCGTTCGCGGCTGCCCAATGTCATGCGTGGTGAAGAGACTCAGGTGCTCGGCGCACTGCCCAGCGTGACCACGGATGACCTGCTGATTGGCCTGCCCGGCAGCCATTCGAAATGGGTACAGGTGGCCGACGGCTGCATCATGCAGTTCGACACCTTCATGACGGGCGAAGTGTTTGCCGTGCTCAGCGAGCACAGCATCCTCGGTCGTACTCAACAACGCGGCGCAGCGTTCGATGCACCGGCTTTCGACCACGGTGTGCAGGTATCGCTGTCCGCCGAAGGCGAGATCGGCCCGCTGTCCACCGTGTTCAGTGCCCGCAGCCTGGGCTTGACCGGTGAACTGAGCGCCAGCGCCCAGCCCGATTACCTCTCCGGCCTGCTGATCGGCCATGAACTCTCTGCCCTGGCCAAGGTGCAACGCGAGCGACGCAACAGCGTGCACTTGCCGGCGATCTTGCTGATCGGCAATGGCCCGCTCTGCATGCGCTACAGCCGTGCCCTGCAGGCGTGTGGCTTCAGCCACGTGAGCGTTGCCGAACAGGCCACCGAACGCGGCCTTTGGCAACTGGCGCTCGCGGCCGGCCTTACTCATTGATCCTGAAGGGAGCTCGACATGCTCGAACAAGCACTGGCACAGAACGGCCTGATCGCGATCCTGCGTGGCATACAGCCGCATGAAGCCGCGGCGATGGGTGAAGTCCTCTATGGCGCCGGTTTTCGCGTCATCGAAGTGCCGCTCAATTCCCCACAGCCCCTCGAGAGCATCCGCATCCTGCGCGACACGTTACCCGCCGATTGCCTGATCGGCGCAGGCACCGTGCTGACGCCGGCGCAGGTCGCGCAGGTGAAGGAGGCGGGCGGACAACTGATCGTCATGCCCCACAGCGACTCGCAGGTGCTACGGGCTGCCAAGGCGGCGGGCCTGTACCTGGCACCGGGTGTCGCCACGCCGACCGAGGCTTTCGCCGCCCTGGCCGAAGGTGCCGATGTACTCAAGCTGTTCCCGGCCGAGCAGATGGGCCCGGCGGTGGTGAAGGCCTGGCTGGCCGTGTTGCCCGCCGGCACCGTGCTGGCGCCGGTGGGCGGCATCACGCCAGGCAACCTGCAGCAGTTCTTTGACGCTGGCGCCAGAGGCTTCGGCCTAGGCTCCGGCTTGTACAAGCCGGGCATGACGCCTGAACAGGTCGCGGCCTCTGCCAAGGCTTACGTGACCGCTTGGCAGGCCCTGCACTGATCCATTCCTGCGCCGCATCCCAACAAGAGAGACAAGCAGATGAAAATTACCAAGCTGACCACCTTCATCGTTCCGCCACGCTGGTGCTTCCTCAAGGTCGAGACCGACCAGGGCGTCACCGGCTGGGGTGAACCTGTGGTCGAGGGGCGCGCCCATACGGTTGCCGCTGCCGTCGAAGAGCTTTCCGACTACCTCATCGGCAAAGACCCGCGGAACATCGAAGACATCTGGACCGTGCTCTACCGGGGCGGCTTCTACCGCGGTGGCGCCATCCACATGAGCGCCCTGGCCGGTATCGACCAGGCCCTCTGGGATATCAAAGGCAAAGCACTGGGCGTGTCGGTCAGCGACCTGCTCGGCGGCCAGGTGCGCGACAAGATCCGCGTGTATTCGTGGATCGGCGGCGACCGCCCAGCCGACACCGCCCGTGCAGCGAAGGAGGCCGTTGCCCGCGGCTTCACCGCGGTGAAGATGAACGGCACCGAAGAGTTGCAGTTTCTGGACACCTTCGACAAGGTCGACCAGGCCCTGGCCAACGTCGCCGCCGTGCGCGATGCGGTGGGCCCGAACGTCGGCATCGGCGTCGACTTCCATGGCCGCGTGCACAAGCCCATGGCCAAGGTGCTGATGAAGGAACTCGACCCGTACAAGCTGATGTTCATCGAAGAGCCAGTGCTCAGCGAAAACTACGAAGCGCTGAAAGAGCTGGCGCCGCTGACCAGCACGCCGATCGCCCTGGGCGAGCGGCTGTTCTCGCGCTGGGACTTCAAGCGCGTGCTCAGCGAAGGCTATGTCGACATCATCCAACCTGACGCCTCCCACGCGGGCGGGATCACCGAAACCCGCAAGATCGCCAACATGGCCGAGGCCTACGACGTCGCACTGGCGTTGCACTGCCCACTGGGCCCGATTGCCCTGGCGGCCTGCCTGCAACTCGACGCCGCCTGCTACAACGCCTTCATCCAGGAACAAAGCCTGGGCATCCATTACAACGAGAGCAACGACCTGCTCGACTACGTGCGCGACCCAGGTGTGTTCGACTACGAAAAAGGCATGGTGAAGATCCCCAACGGCCCGGGCCTGGGCATCGAGATCAACGAGGAATACGTGATCGAGCGCGCCGCCGTCGGCCACCGCTGGCGCAACCCGGTGTGGCGCCACGCCGACGGTAGTTTCGCCGAGTGGTGACACCGCTTCGGCAAACGCGTTGAAACGACCTCAATAACCATAACAAGAGGCACTTCTCATGCTCCCGCACACCCTCACCGGGCAGGCCACCCTGGTGGCGCCCAGCCGCAAGCGTTTTTTCATCATGGTGCTGCTGTTCATCACAGTGGTGATCAACTACCTGGACCGCAGCAACCTGTCGATCGCCGCGCCTGCCCTGACCAGCGAGCTCGGCATTGACCCGATCCATGTCGGCCTGGTTTTCTCGGCGTTCGGCTGGACCTACGCTGCCACGCAGATCCCTGGTGGTTGGCTGGTCGACCGGGTGCCGCCGCGTATTCTCTACAGCGTGGCGCTGGTGCTGTGGTCGTTGGCCACGGTGATGCTCGGTTTCGCTGCCAGCTTCATCGCGCTGTTCGTGCTGCGCATGGCGGTCGGCGCGTTGGAGGCGCCGGCCTACCCGATCAACAGCCGTGTGGTCACCACCTAGTTCCCCGAGCGCGAGCGGGCCACTGCCATCGGCTTCTACACCTCAGGGCAGTTTGTCGGCCTGGCGTTCCTGACCCCGGTGCTGGCCTGGCTGCAGCATGCGTTCGGCTGGCACATGGTGTTCGTTGCCACTGGTGCGGTCGGTATTCTCTGGGGCGTGATCTGGTACGCGGTGTATCGCGAGCCGCGTGATTTCAAGGGCGCCAACGAAGCCGAGATCGAACTGATCCGCGAGGGCGGTGGGCTGGTGGACATTCAGCACGAGCAGGCCAAGGCCAAGGCCAGTTTCAGCTGGGCCGACCTCGGCATCGTGTTGACCAAGCGCAAGCTGTGGGGCATCTACCTCGGCCAGTTCTGCCTGAACTCGACGCTGTGGTTTTTCCTCACCTAGTTCCCGACCTACCTGGTGAAGTACCGCGGCATGGACTTCATCAAGTCCGGCATGCTGGCATCGCTGCCGTTCCTCGCGGCTTTCGTCGGCGTGCTGTGCTCAGGCTTCTTCTCCGACTGGCTGATTCGCCGCGGGTCGAGCGTGGGCTTTGCCCGCAAGCTGCCGATCATCAGCGGCCTGCTGATCTCCACCGCGATCATCGGCGCCAACTTCGTCGACTCGACCCCGCTGGTGATCGCCTTCCTGGCCCTGGCGTTCTTCGGCAACGGCCTGGCCTCGATCACCTGGTCGCTGGTCTCGACCCTCGCCCCGGCGCGCCTGCTCGGGCTGACCGGCGGGGTGTTCAATTTCATCGGCAACCTGTCGGCGATCGTCACCCCGATCGTGATCGGCTTCCTCGCCAGCGGCGATTCGTTCGCCCCGGCGATCACCTACATCGCCGTTCTGGCCCTGTGCGGCGCGCTGTCGTACATCCTGCTGGTGGGCAAGGTCGAACGCATCGAGTTGTAGGCACGCCCTGCGGGCGAACATAATGTTGCCCGCCCACTCGCTCATCGATAAAGGCAGCACATGCTGGAAGACCCCGCAAAAACCGCCCCCACCGGCACCCAGACCCTGCTGCGCGGCCTGGCCGTGGTGCAGGCCGTGGCCGCCGGCGCGCGCGACCTCAAGGACATCGCCCAACACATCGGCACCACCCGCAGCACCACCCACCGGCTGGTCAGCTGCCTGGTGGACGAACGCTACCTGCGCGTGGTGCCTCAGGTTGGTTATCTGCTCGGCCCCAAGCTGATCGAACTGGGCTTTCAGGCCCGCGAAGAGCTGCCCCTGGTGACCCTGGCCGGTCCTTATCTGGATGAGCTGTCGGCGCTGACCGGCGACACCATCCACCTGGCGATCCGCGAAGGCGACGAGGTGCTGTACTTGCACAAGACCCCGGGGCGCAACGGCCCGGAGATGCGCTCGCGGGTCGGCCACCGCATGCCGCTTGCCCGCACCGGCATCGGCAAGGCGCTGATGCTCGACGACACCCCGGCCGAATGGCAGCGCCTGTATGAAACCAGCCTGCCGACGGGTGGCAAGAGCGCGTTCTGGCCGCACCACAGCGAGCAGACCTGGGCGCAGTTCGAGCAGCGCATGGTCGAGTATGTGGAGGGCGGGTATGCCTTCGACCTGGAGGACAACGAACCGTCGATCCGCTGCGTGGCGGCGCCGGTGCGCGATGCCAGCCGCCGGATCGTGGCGGGGATCAGTGTGGCGAGTACGGTGCCGTACATGCCTGAGCAAAAGATGCGTGAGCTGGTGCCGGTCATGAAGGATGTGACGGCTAGGCTGTCCGCCGAGCTCGGCCTGAAGCAACGCGTGTAGGAAGATTCCCCGTACGGTCGTGGTTTGGCGACTTCAGAATAGAACCAATGGCATCCTTCTGGTCACCGTGCTCTCGCGCAACCAGGCGCTCGCCCCAGCCATCAGGGGCCGCATCCCACCTGCCCATCACGCAGCACCGTCACCACCTCGTGGGTCAGCCACCAGCCGTAGTTTGTAGGACACTTCCTGTTCTGATTTCGTAGGCAATAAAAAAGGCTGCCGTTCGGCAGCCTTCTCGATATTCAGCCCGGACGATCAGTCCCAGCTCAGCGCCCCACCAGTCTGATACTCGATCACGCGAGTCTCAAAGAAGTTCTTCTCCTTCTTCAAGTCCATGATCTCGCTCATCCATGGGAACGGGTTGGTAGTCCCCGGGTACTCTTCCTTCAGGCCAATCTGGGTCAGGCGACGGTTGGCGATGAACTTGAGGTAGTCCTCCATCATCGCCGCGTTCATGCCCAGCACGCCGCGTGGCATGGTGTCACGGGCGTATTCGATTTCCAGCTGGGTCCCTTGCAGGATCATCTGGGTCGCTTCTTCCTTCATCGCCGCGTCCCACAGGTGTGGGTTCTCGATCTTGATCTGGTTGATCACGTCGATACCGAAGTTCAGGTGCATCGACTCGTCACGCAGGATGTACTGGAACTGCTCGGCAACACCGGTCATCTTGTTGCGGCGGCCCATCGACAGGATCTGGGTGAAGCCGCAGTAGAAGAAGATGCCTTCCAGTACGCAGTAGTAGGCGATCAGGTTGCGCAGCAGCTCTTTGTCGGTTTCGACGGTACCGGTGTTGAATTCCGGGTCGGAGATGGCGCGGGTGTACTTCAGGCCCCAGGCGGCTTTCTTCGCGACCGACGGGATCTCGTGGTACATGTTGAAGATCTCGCCTTCATCCATGCCCAGCGATTCGATGCAGTACTGGTAGGCATGGGTGTGGATCGCCTCTTCGAAGGCCTGGCGCAGGATGTACTGGCGGCACTCCGGGTTGGTGATCAGGCGGTACACGGCCAGGGCCAGGTTGTTGGCAACCAGGGAGTCGGCGGTGGAGAAGAAGCCGAGGTTGCGCATGACGATGCGGCGCTCGTCTTCGGTCAGGCCGTCCATGCTCTTCCACAGGGCGATGTCGGCGGTCATGTTGACCTCCTGCGGCATCCAGTGGTTGGCGCAGCCGTCGAGGTACTTCTGCCAGGCCCAGTCATACTTGAACGGTACCAGCTGGTTGAGGTCGGCGCGGCAGTTGATCATACGTTTTTCGTCAACGGCGACGCGGGCCGAGGAGCCTTCCAGCTCGGCCAGGCCTTCGGCGATGTCGAGGGCGTCGAGGGCGGCCTTGGCACGCTTCACGGCGTCGGAGTCCGAGGCGGTGGCGGCACGGGCTTCCAGGGCGGCGGCACCGCCGGCGCTGTCGAGCTTGTCGAGGGTGGCGGCGGCAGTGGCCTGCGCAGGGGTGTTGCCTTTGGCGGCTACTTCGCCGTCTTCCTTGTCGAATTCGTCCCAGCTCAGCATGGTGATTGGCTCCTGCTTGAGGGTTGCCCTGGGGCAACCGGTTGGATTTTAAGAATGTGATGCCTGACGCAAGGCCGTTACGGCGAATGGACAGCTCGAGAGGCTGACTCTCGTTACATCGGGTTCGTGCCTGGCCAGGCCTTGGGGAGGGGCCAGGGACGTGAATGGGTGCCCTTTTCAGAGGGGGCGCAGTATAACGGAATTCGCTTTCGATCGGGGCGCGTGTCTTGCGGGCGAGGGTAAATTTTCGACCGGTTTTGTGCGCGTCCGTTCAGGGAATCTCGTGTCGTCTTTTCCGGGGAAGGAGTTTAGCCGCAAACGGCGCGAGGCACTACATGTTGTGGGTTTTTATTTTTACATCACAAGATGATGGGTTGCAGAAACCCTTGTGGGAGCGGCCTTGTGTCGCGAAAGGGCCGCGCAGCGGCCCCGGCAATCTCGCACTGGAGCAGAGATCCCGGGGCCGCTGCGCAGCCCTTTCGCGACACAAGGCCGCTCCCACAAGGACAGCATTCCTGTGGGCCATTCTGCGGATACAAAAATGCCGCGAGGGGCACCCATGGGGCACCCCGCGCGGCATCAGGCCTTACTGGCAGGCTTCGCAGTCAGGCTCGTCGATCGCGCAGGCCTTCGGCACTGGCGCTGGGCCGGCGGCCTGGACCGGGGCGCTGTCGCCGCCGCTGGAAACGGCGTTGAGCTTGCCGGTGTTGATGGTCGACTTCTCGGTGCTGGTCGCGGCCAGGGCACGGAGGTAGTAAGTGGTCTTCAGACCACGGTACCAGGCCATGCGGTAGGTCACGTCCAGTTTCTTGCCCGAGGCGCCGGCGATGTACAGGTTCAGCGACTGGGCCTGGTCGATCCACTTCTGGCGACGGGAGGCGGCGTCGACGATCCACTTGGTCTCGACTTCGAACGCGGTGGCGTACAAGTCCTTCAGCTCTTGCGGGATACGCTCGATCTGCTGCACCGAACCGTCGTAGTACTTCAGGTCGTTGATCATCACCGAGTCCCACAGACCGCGGGCCTTCAGATCGCGGACCAGGTACGGGTTGATCACGGTGAATTCGCCCGACAGGTTCGATTTCACGTACAGGTTCTGGTAGGTCGGCTCGATCGACTGCGACACGCCGGTGATGTTGGCGATGGTCGCGGTTGGCGCGATGGCCATGATGTTCGAGTTACGAATGCCTTTCTGCACGCGGGCACGGACCGGCGCCCAGTCCAGCGACTCTTCCAGGTTGACGTCGATGTACTTCTGGCCACGGGCTTCGATCAGGATCTGTTGCGAATCCAGCGGCAGGATGCCCTTGGACCACAGCGAACCCTGGAACGTCTCGTAGGCGCCACGTTCGTCGGCCAGGTCGCAGGAAGCCTGGATCGCATAGTAGCTGACCGCTTCCATCGACTTGTCGGCGAACTCGACGGCAGCGTCGGAGCCGTACGGGATGTGCTGCAGGTACAGCGCGTCCTGGAAGCCCATGATGCCGAGGCCGACCGGGCGGTGCTTGAAGTTCGAGTTACGCGCTTGCGGCACCGAGTAGTAGTTGATGTCGATCACGTTGTCGAGCATGCGCACGGCGGTGTTCACGGTGCGTTGCAGCTTGGCGGTGTCCAGCTTGCCGTCGACGATGTGGTTCGGCAGGTTGATCGAGCCCAGGTTGCAGACCGCGATCTCGTCCTTGTTGGTGTTCAGGGTGATCTCGGTGCACAGGTTCGAGCTGTGGACCACGCCCACGTGCTGCTGCGGCGAACGCAGGTTGCACGGGTCCTTGAAGGTCAGCCACGGGTGGCCGGTCTCGAACAGCATCGACAGCATCTTGCGCCACAGGTCTTTGGCCTGGATGGTCTTGAACACCTTGATCTTGTTGTACTCGGTCAGGGCTTCGTAGTACTCGTAGCGCTCTTCGAAGGCCTTGCCGGTCAGGTCGTGCAGATCAGGCACTTCCGATGGCGAGAACAGGGTCCACTTGCCGTCATCGAAGACGCGCTTCATGAACAGGTCAGGGATCCAGTTGGCGGTGTTCATGTCGTGGGTACGACGGCGGTCATCACCGGTGTTCTTGCGCAGCTCGATGAATTCTTCGATATCGAGGTGCCAGGTTTCCAGGTAGGCACACACGGCGCCTTTGCGCTTGCCACCCTGGTTCACGGCGACGGCGGTGTCGTTGACCACTTTCAGGAACGGCACGACGCCCTGGGATTTGCCGTTGGTGCCCTTGATGTAGGAGCCCAGTGCACGCACAGGGGTCCAGTCGTTGCCCAGGCCACCGGCGAATTTCGACAGCATGGCGTTGTCATGGATCGCGTGGTAGATGCCCGACAGGTCGTCCGGCACGGTGGTCAGGTAGCAGCTCGACAGCTGTGGACGCAGGGTACCGGCGTTGAACAGGGTCGGGGTCGACGCCATGTAGTCGAACGACGAGAGCAGGTTGTAGAACTCGATCGCACGGGCTTCTTTGTCTTTCTCTTCCAGCGCCAGGCCCATGGCCACACGCATGAAGAACACCTGAGGCAGCTCGAAGCGCACGCCATCCTTGTGGATGAAGTAACGGTCGTACAGGGTCTGCAGGCCCAGGTAAGTGAACTGCTGGTCGCGCTCGTGGTTGATCGCCTTGCCCAGTTTTTCCAGGTCGAAGTCGGCCAGTGCCGGGTTCAGCAGCTCGAACTCGATACCTTTGGCGACATAGGCCGGCAGGGCCTTGGCGTACAGGTCGGCCATCTCGTGGTGGGTGGCGCTGTCGGCAACGTTGAGGAAGCCCAGGCCTTCGGCGCGCAGGGTGTCCATCAGCAGGCGGGCGGTGACGAACGAGTAGTTCGGCTCACGCTCGACCAGGGTACGGGCGGTCATCACCAGGGCGGTGTTGACGTCCTTGATGGCTACGCCGTCGTACAGGTTCTTCAGGGTTTCGCGCTGGATCAGGTCGCCATCGACTTCGGCCAGGCCTTCGCAGGCTTCGCTGATGATGGTGTTCAGGCGCGCCATGTCCAGCGGCGCCAGGCTGCCGTCGGCCAGGGTGATGCGGATGCTTGGGTGCGGCTCGACCACAGCGTCGGTGTGGGCGCGGGTGGCACGCTCCTTGGCGCGCTGGTCGCGGTAGATCACGTAGTCACGGGCGACTTTCTGCTCGCCGGCACGCATCAGGGCCAGTTCGACCTGATCCTGGATTTCTTCGATGTGGATGGTGCCACCCGATGGCATGCGACGCTTGAACGTGGCAGTGACCTGCTCGGTCAGGCGCGCGACGGTGTCGTGGATGCGCGACGAGGCAGCGGCGGTGCCGCCTTCAACTGCGAGGAACGCCTTGGTGATGGCCACGGTGATCTTGTCGTCGGTGTAGGGGACGACAGTGCCGTTGCGCTTGATCACGCGCAGTTGGCCCGGAGCGGTGGCGGCCAGATCCTGGTTGGAATCGGCGGCCTGCGGCGCCAAAGCCTGCGGGTTCTCGCGAGTTGTGTCGGTTTGCATGGGTGGGTGTCTCCACAGTTTCTATAGTGTTCAGGCGCCTTTTGGGCGCCCACCGTTCCGTCCACTTGCTCGATGGCCTTGGCGAGGATGCGTCATGCACGCGCATCCACCCGCTCGGGCGTACCGACTTCGGGACAGATCAGGAATAAGGGGCAATAACCTGCCGCTCCCTGGCCGAAGTCAAATGCTCAACGGGATGACCCCGAAGGCTGTTGCTCTCAATGCTTCCGCTGGAGCGGTTTGGCTGATGAAACCACGTAAAGTTCTGCCAGAAATATCGCTTGAATTTCTGCGCTGACTGGTGTTGGTGACGAAAGGTCAACCCCAACATCTAGTGGTTCGTTGCGATAGGGATACAAGATAATGCGGTCTTGGGGGCTTTGCAAGGCAATCGCCTGTGGATAAGTTGTGCGTACTTTGTGAGTGAATAGTGGGTATTCCCTGTAGGCCTTGTGCCAAGAGGTTTGCACTATTTTTCACAGGGCTGCTGCCCGCAGCCACAATTTTTCGGGCGCGCACCCTACCACAAAAAACGGTTCAGTCGAGGCTACCGGCGGGCAGGTTGGCAGTACTGGCGGGCGGCACGTAGTATCCGGGGGTGATGTTGCCTTTTGGTTAAAGGCCGGTACCGACAGAAAAACAATAATCCAAAGGCAGGGGCCATGGACCAACCCAGCAATCGCATCCTCATCGTCGAAGACGACCAGCGCCTGGCCGAACTCACCGCCGAATACCTGCAGGCCAACGGTTACGAGGTTGCCGTCGAGGGCGATGGCGCCCGCGCCGCGCGCCGCATCGTCGACAGCCAACCAGACCTGGTGATCCTCGACCTGATGCTGCCCGGCGAAGACGGGCTGAGCATCTGCCGTCGCGTACGTGGCCAGTACCCCGGCCCGATCCTGATGCTGACGGCCCGCAGCGACGAACTCGATCAGGTCCAGGGGCTGGATCTGGGGGCTGACGACTACGTGTGCAAGCCGGTGCGTCCGCGTTTGCTGCTGGCACGGATCCAGGCCCTGCTGCGGCGCAGTGAAAGCCCAGAGTCCAAGCGCCATGACCTGGCTTTCGGTGCGCTGCGCATCGACAATCGCCTGCGCGAGGCCTGGCTCGGCGCGCAGCAGATCGACCTCACCGGCGCTGAATTCGACCTGCTATGGCTGTTGGCCAGCAACGCCGGGCGGGTGCTGTCGCGTGAACAGATCTTCACCGCCTTGCGCGGGGTCGGCTACGACGGCCAGGACCGTTCCATCGACGTGCGCATTTCCAGGATTCGCCCCAAGATCGGCGACGACCCGATCCACCCGCGGCTGATCAAGACGCTGCGCAGCAAGGGCTACCTGTTCGTCGGCGATGCCCCATGAACCGCTCGATTTTCCTGCGCATCTACGGCGGCATGCTCGCGGTGCTGGTGCTGGTGGCGCTGCTCGGCGCGCTCAGCCTGCACTGGGTCAACGAAGTGCGCGCGGCCCAGCACCGCGAACGCCTGGCCCAGGGCACGTTCAGCCTGATGGCCGACAACCTGGCGCAGCAGAACGACACCGAGCGCAAGCGCTCGCTGTTGATGTGGGAGCGCTTGCTGGGCGTGCCGCTGGCGCTGCAGCCGATGTCGGCGCGGACCCTCGATGGCGGCCAGCGCGCTCGCCTGAACCGTGGCCTGGTGATGGTGGAAAAGACCGGGCCACACGCCGCCCAGGTACTGCGCAAGGTCGGCCAGGAGGACCTGATGCTGGTGGCTCAGGTCAAGCAGGTCAGCGAGCAGCTGGCGCGTGCCACGCTTTATCTGCTGGCCGATGAGCTGGTGCGCTATCCGGTGACCGAGCAGCAGCAGCGCCTGGCGGACATCACCCAGAGCAAGGGCTTCGGCTTCGGCGTCGCCCTGCAGCGCATCGAGCGGGTCGGCCTGGACGACGACCAGCGGCGCCGGGTGGAGGAGGGGGATACGGTGATGGCGCTGGGGCGCGATGGTGACTCCATCCGTGTGTTCGCCGGGCTGCCAGGTTCGCCGCTGGTGCTGGAGATCGGTCCGCTCTATCAACTCAACCCTTATCCGCCGCAGTTGCTGATCCTGATTGCCTTTCTTGGCCTTTGCCTCATCGGCCTGGTGGTGTACCTGCTGGTGCGCCAGCTGGAGCGGCGCGTGTCAGGCATGGAAATCGCCGCCACGCGTATCGCCCAAGGCAGCCTGGACACCCGCGTGCCGGCCGGTGATGCCGATTCGGTGGGGCGCCTGGCTGCGGCATTCAATGGCATGGCCGAGCACCTGCAACGTTCGCTGAACATGCAGCGCGAACTGGTGCGTGCGGTGTCGCATGAACTGCGCACCCCGGTGGCACGCCTGCGCTTTGGCCTGGAGATGATCGAAAGTGCGCCCACCGAGCAGGCCCGCGCCAAGCACCTGGCCGGCATGGATGGTGATATCCAGGACCTGGACCAGCTGGTCGACGAAATGCTCACCTATGCGCGGCTGGAGCAGGGCGCCCCGGCGCTGAAGTTCCAGCGGGTCGAACTGGATGCCTTGCTCGATCGGGTGATTGAAGAACTGGCGCCGCTCAACAGCAAGGTCCGTTTGCTGCGCGGGGCCTGCCAGGCCAGCGACAGCTGCTGGGTCGAGGCCGAACCGCGCTACCTGCATCGTGCGCTGCAGAATCTGGTGAGCAATGCCTTGCGCCACGCCAGCAGTGAAGTGCGCCTGAGCTACCAGTTGGGCCAGCAGCGTTGCCGCATCGATGTCGAAGACGATGGCCCGGGGATCCCCGAGGGTGTATGGGATCGCATCTTCACCCCCTTCACCCGGCTCGATGACAGTCGCACCCGCGCTTCCGGCGGGCATGGCCTGGGCCTGTCGATCGTACGGCGGATCATCTACTGGCACGCCGGCCGGGCCACGGTGGGGCGCAGCGAGGCGCTGGGCGGGGCCTGCTTCAGCCTCAGCTGGCCGCGTGAACAGGCTCCGCAGTAAGGCTCAGACGCTGATCAGGCTGAGCAGGTGGCCGTCCTGCAAGCAGAACTGGCCTTCGACTTCGGCGCCGTGTCGCCACTGCGGCGACAGGTCAGTAAGCAGCCGTAAACGCGCCAGGCCATCGGCGGACCACGCCAGCACTTCGGCATGTTCGAAATAGAAGCGCTGCCGGGTCAGCGGGTAGAGGGCCTTGAACAGGCTTTCCTTGAGCGAGAAGGTCAGGGTGACCGTGAGGCCCAGCTGGCCAGGAGCCAGCCGTTCGCGTTCGGCGGGCGTCAGGATCTCGCCCATGAGCCGCTCGGCGCGCTGGTCATCCAGCAGCGCTTCCTGGTCCAGGCCCAGGCCACGGCAGGCGCCCTCGGCAGCGACCACCGCAGCGGCCCAGCCTTTGCCATGGGTGATCGATCCGTGGATACCCGTGGGCCAGATCGGCGAGCGGTCCTCATGGGTGCCGGGCACGTAGTCGCGGCCATCCAGGCGCTGCAGTGCAGCGCGCGCGCAAACGCGGCCGGCCAGGTACTCGGCCTGGCGCTTGGCCACCGAACGCTGCAGGCTGGGACTGGGCACGATGCCGACGCGCTGGAAGTCATCGGCGGCAAGGTGGGCCGGGTCGAAGGCACAGCTGACCAGCACTGCGCCGGGCAGTGGGCGGGGCAGGGGCCAGTGGTGCTGGAGCGGGGCGCAGCAGGCAGGGAGTGTGTTCATGGCGGGTATTGTGCCAGCCGCGAGGCTTGCGTGGGAGCTGGGGCCGCACGGCGGCCCCAGCGAGCTTTACTTGAACACTTGCTTGAAGAACGCCTGCATGTCGGCCCAGGACCGCTTGTCTGCCGCCTCGTTGTAGCCGATGTCAGGCCCGCCATGATCGCCATGGCTCAGGCGGTCTGCATCCGGGTTGGTGAACCCATGCTTGGCCCCCGGGATGCTGACGAACTGGTAGTTGACCTTCGCCGCGTCCATCTCCTTCTTGAAGGCATCCACCTGCTGCGGGGTGACCATGCTGTCAGCCTCCCCGTGCTCGACCAGCAGGTAGGCGCGTACCACACCAGGCTGGGTGACCGGTGTCTGGGTGGCCAGTGCACCATGGAAGCTCACCACGCCATCCAGTCGTGCGCCCCGGCGCGCGGCATCCAGCACCACCTTGCCACCGAAGCAGTAACCGACCGCGCCGAGCTTGTGTCTGTCGGTATAGGGCTGTTTCTTCAGCAGGTCCAAGCCGGCGTCAAAGCGCTTGGCCGATGCCGACGGGTCCTTCATCGCCTCGGCCATGAACGCCTGGGCGTCCTGCGGGTGCTCGGTGTGCTTGCCTTCGCCATACATATCGATGGCCAACGCGCTGTAGCCCAGCGCGGCGAGCTCGCGAGCACGGCGTTTGGCGTAGTCGTTCAGCCCCCACCACTCGTGCACCACCAGCACGCCCGGGCGTTCGCCCTTGACGGCGTCGTCGTAAGCGTAGTAGCCGATCAGCGCAGTGCCGTCGGCGTCCTGGTAACGAATCTCGCGGGTCTGCACCGCCGCTTGGGCGAGGGCGGTGCTGCACATCAGAATCAGGGCCAGCAGGGCGCGCATGTTGACTACTCCTTGTTTGCACACGAATCGTTCAGCCGCGGTTCAGTCAGGGTTCAGCCGCGGTTCAGGGCACCCTGCTTACTCTAGCTTCCAGACCGCAACAGCGCATTCAACTGGAGTAAGAAGTCATGAAAACCTTCAACACCCTGCTCGCTGCCATGGCCGTGTGCGCCGCTGGCATGACCACTGCCCAGGCCGCCGATGACACCTTCGCCAGCCTCACCTACGGCCAGACCAGCGACAAAGTGCGCAAGTCCGGCCTGCTGCAGAGCAACACCGACCACCTGAACGCCGACGGCATCATCGGCAAGGACGATACCTGGGGTGTGCGACTGGGCAAGATCAATGATCAGGCCCGCTACTACATGACCTATGACAACGTTTCCGGCGACCACAGCGGCTACAAGCTGCGCCAGGAAAACCTGCTCGGCAGCTATGACTTGCTGCTGCCGGTGGGGGACACCACCAAGCTGTTCGGCGGTGGCAGCCTGGGCATGACCAAGCTGACTCAGGATTCGCCGGGCGCCAGCCGGGATACCGACTACGGCTATGCTGTCGGCTTGCAGGCCGGTGTGATCCAGGAAATCACCGACAATGCGTCGATGGAGCTGGGGTATCGCTACCTGCGCACCAATGCTGCTACCGAAGTGGGCGCCAGTGGCGGGCCGAAGGAGGGCACCTTGCGTCTGACCAGCAGTGCTCAGACGTATCTGGCTGCAACCTACAAGTTCTGACCGGCGAGCCGGGTTATCCTGTACCGGCCTCTTCGCAGGGAACCCGCTCCCACAGGGATCGCACAGCTTTCACTACCTGTGCAGTCCCTGTGGGAGCGGGTTTACCCGCGAGAGGGCCGTTACAGGCAGTACATTAATGAGGAGCGTTGAATGAAACTGCTGGTGGTCGAGGACGAAGCCCTGCTGCGGCACCACCTCCATACACGTCTGGGTGAAAGCGGCCATGTGGTCGAAGCCGTGGCCAATGCCGAAGAGGCGCTTTACCAGGCCGAACACTTTCACTTCGACCTGGCCATCGTCGACCTTGGCCTGCCGGGCATCAGCGGGCTTGAGCTGATCGGCCGCCTGCGCAGCCAGGGCAAGGCCTTCCCCATCCTTATTCTCACCGCCCGTGGCAACTGGCAGGACAAGGTCGAAGGCCTGGCTGCCGGTGCCGACGACTATCTGGTCAAGCCGTTCCAGTTCGAGGAACTCGAGGCACGCCTGAACGCCTTGCTGCGCCGTTCCAGCGGGTTCACCCAATCGACCATCGCCGCCGGCCCCCTGGTGCTTGACCTCAACCGCAAGCAGGCGACCCTGGATGAACAGCCGCTGGCACTGACGGCCTATGAGTACCGCATCCTCGAGTACCTCATGCGTCATCACCAGCAGGTGGTGGCCAAGGAGCGCCTCATGGAGCAACTCTATCCCGGCGACGAGGAGCGCGACCCCAACGTCATCGAGGTGCTGGTCGGCCGCCTGCGCCGCAAGCTCGAGGGCGAGAACGGTTTCAAGCCAATCGACACGGTGCGCGGCCTGGGTTACCTGTTCACCGAGCGCTGCCGATGATCCGCTCGCTGCGGGTACGCCTGATGCTGGCGGCCGCGGTGCTGGCGCTGCTGTTCATGCTGGCCTTGTTGCCCGCCTTGCAGAAGGCTTTCAGCCTGGCCCTGCAGGAGTCGATCGAGCAGCGCCTGGCTTCGGACGTGACCACGCTGATTTCTGCAGCGCGCATCGAGCATGGCCAGTTACAGATGCCCGACTTGCTCCCGGATGAGCGCTACAACCTGCCCTATACCGGCCTGCTCGGCTACATCTTCGACCGTGACGGCAACCTGGTCTGGCGCTCGCGTGCCACCAGCGACCGGCATATCAACTACCGCCCGCGCTACGACGGGCGCGGCAACGAGTTTGCCCGCATCCACCAGGACGATGGCGAAGAGTTCTTCGTCTATGACGTCGAGATCAAGCTGCTCGGCGGCCAGAGCGCGGCATACAGCATCGTGGCGCTGCAACCGGTGAGTGAATACAGGGCCACGCTCGATGGCCTGCGCAAAAAGCTCTACCTGGGCTTTGGCGCGGCCTTGCTGGTCTTGCTGGCGCTGCTCTGGGCCGGCCTGACCTGGGGGTTGCGTTCGTTGCGCCGGTTGAGTATCGAGCTTGATGAGGTGGAGTCTGGCGCACGTGATGGCCTCAGTGGCGAGCACCCACGTGAACTGCTGCGCCTGACCCGCTCGCTGAACCGCTTGCTGAGCAGCGAACGCGAGCAGCGCACCCGTTACCGCGATTCATTGGGCGATCTGGCCCACAGCCTGAAAACCCCGCTGGCAGTGTTGCAGGGTGTGGGCGAGAGCATGCAGCAGCGTGCCGGCGAGCGCGAACAGGCGCGGGTGCTGCAGAGCCAGATCGAGCGCATGAGCCAGCAGATCGATTACCAGCTGCAGCGCGCCAGCCTGCGCAAGAGCGGCCTGGTGCGCCACAACGTGCTGTTGTGGCCGGTGCTGGAGAGCTTGTGCAGCACCTT
Source organism: Pseudomonas sp. NBRC 111130 (assembly GCF_001320485.1). Classification (NCBI taxonomy): domain Bacteria; kingdom Pseudomonadati; phylum Pseudomonadota; class Gammaproteobacteria; order Pseudomonadales; family Pseudomonadaceae; genus Pseudomonas; species Pseudomonas sp. NBRC 111130. Next base: position 42,013 of record NZ_BCBG01000024.1, on the reverse strand, counting down.
GGCCAAGGTCTATCGCGACAAGCGCGTCGAGGTCGAGCTGGATGTACCGGCACAGTCGCACGTGCCGATGGAGCAGGGGGCCTTGCTGGAACTGCTGGGCAATCTGCTGGAGAACGCCTACCGGCTCAGCCTGGGGCACGTGCGGGTGAGCCTGCAGGAAGCACCTGGCACGCTGAGGTTGTGCATCGAGGACGATGGCCCCGGGGTGCCGGCCGACCAGCGTAAGAGGATTCTCGAGCGCGGTGAACGGCTGGACCGGCAGCACCCGGGGCAGGGTATTGGTCTGGCGGTGGTCAAGGACATCGTCGACAGCTATGGCGCCGGGCTGACCCTGGATGAATCCGCGCTGGGCGGGGCCGCCTTCTGCATCACCTTGCACCTTGATTGATGGGTTGCTGTGCCGGCCCTTTCGCGGCTGAAGCCGCTCGCACAGGGACCGCGCCGCATTTGAGGCTGCTGCTGCTGCTGTGGGAGCGGCTTTAGCCGCGAAAGGGCCAGCACAGGCATTACCCGTTCGGGCGGATTCCCGCCATATACCCTGTACATTTCCCGCCATCGGGCGGAAATCCGCCACCATTGCTCAGAAAAATCGCCCCGTCGTTGGGCGTTTACAGCCCGTAAACAGTAGCGCTGCACCCAAGATGGGCATTTTGGCATCGCCCTTGCTATCTCACTTGGCAGAGGCCTGCCCAGGCAGCTCGAACACAACGACAAATCCCTCCAGGTGCAGGAGGGTTAGCGATTCAGGTGCCCGAACACCCTGGGAAGGGTGAAGCCGGCACACTTGAGGAAAAATGAGCCATGACGACACGTCAGCCGCTGTACAAATCCCTGTATGTCCAGGTGTTGGTCGCCATCACCATCGGCATCCTGCTCGGCCACTTCTACCCCGAAACCGGCGTCGCCCTGAAGCCTTTGGGCGATGGTTTCGTCAAACTGATCAAGATGGTCATCGCGCCCATCATCTTCTGTACCGTGGTCAGCGGCATCGCCGGCATGCAGAGCATGAAGTCGGTCGGCAAGACCGGCGGCTACGCGCTGCTGTACTTTGAGATCGTCTCCACCATCGCCCTGATCATCGGTCTCGTGGTCGTCAACGTGGTCCAGCCGGGCGCTGGCATGCACATCGACGTCAGCACCCTGAACGCCAGCAGCGTGGCCGCCTACGCCGCCGCCGGCGCGCAGCAGACCACTGTCGGCTTCCTGCTCAACATCATCCCCAGCACCGTAGTGGGCGCCTTCGCCAACGGCGACATCCTGCAGGTGCTGATGTTCTCGGTGATCTTCGGCTTCGCCCTGCACCGCCTGGGCAGCTACGGCAAGCCGGTGCTGGACCTGATCGACCGCTTCGCCCACGTGATGTTCAACATCATCAACATGATCATGAAGCTGGCCCCGGTCGGTGCCTTCGGCGCCATGGCCTTCACCATCGGCCAGTACGGCGTGGGCTCGCTGGTGCAGCTGGGCTACCTGATGGCGTGCTTCTACATCACCTGCCTGCTGTTCGTGCTGGTGGTGCTGGGTGGTATCTGCCGCGCCCACGGCTTCAGTGTCCTCAAGCTGATCCGCTACATCCGTGAAGAGCTGATGATCGTGCTGGGCACATCCTCCTCGGAATCGGCCCTGCCACGCATGCTGGCCAAGATGGAGCGCCTGGGTGCCAAGAAATCGGTCGTCGGCCTGGTGATCCCGACTGGCTACTCGTTCAACCTCGACGGTACCTCGATCTACCTGACCATGGCTGCGGTGTTCATCGCCCAGGCCACCGACACCCACATGGACATCACCCACCAGATCACCCTGCTGCTGGTGCTGCTGGTCGCGTCCAAAGGTGCTGCCGGCGTGACCGGTTCGGGCTTCATCGTGCTGGCTGCCACCCTGTCGGCCGTCGGCCACCTGCCGGTTGCCGGCCTGGCGCTGATCCTCGGTATCGACCGCTTCATGTCCGAAGCCCGCGCACTGACCAACCTGGTCGGCAACGCCGTGGCCACCGTGGTCGTGGCCAAGTGGGTGAAGGAGATGGACGACGACAAGCTGGCCTCCGAGCTGGCTTCCGGTGGCGCACCGCTGGAGTTGTCGGTACCTACCGATGACCTGGGCGTGGCAGAAACCCCGGTACGCTGATCCTCAGGCGGTAAAAAAGAAGGCGACCCTCGGGTCGCCTTTCTTGTGCCTGGCTATTCGAGGCGGGTTTCACCGCTGAACACCAGAGTCGCGCGGCAGCGCCGGCACAAGTAGCGGCGCCCTTGGCGCACCAGCTTGTGCCGCTGTGCGGTAAACGGGAAATCACTCTCCGGGCATGGGCAGCGGTAGATGTAGCGGGTTACCACGCGCCGCTGCACTGCATAATTGTGGCAACGGTTCGGCGGCAGTTCATACACCCCACGCATGATCAGCTGCCACTCCTCACCATGGGCCTGGATGCGGTCACCGAACAGCTGATGGGCCACCAGGTGCGCCACTTCATGAGCCACGGTCTGGCGCAGGAAGTCGTCCTGGTTCTCGCGATACAGTTGCAGGTTGAAGCGCAGCAGGTTCTCGTGCAGGTGAGCGACGCCGGCTTTCTGGCCGCGTAGCTTGAAGCTGACTTCCGGGCGCGGGAAGGGGCGTTTGAAGAAGGCTTCGGCTTGCTGGTAACAGGTTTCGACGCGTTGTTTGAGCAGCTCGGGCATGGCGGGGTGGTTCTCCTGACCGGGCATTATGCCGCATGCCAGTCGCGCTTGCCGAGCCACCGGTCAGCAAGCAGCCATAGGTACAAAGGCAGAGGCCGCCTTTGCGGCGGCCTCTGCTTGATGCCCTATGTTGGCTGGATCTGATCTAGTTGGTGTATACCGGCCCCACGCCCAAGCCCCAGATGATCACGGTTGCGGCCATGATCGCCACCAGCACCACAAGGCCCACGGCCAGCACTGAGCTTGAGAACAGGAAGCCTTCATCCGACGGTATGTTCATGAACGTCGGCAAGCCGACATACAGCAGGTACACGGTGTAGCAAATGGCAGCGGTCCCCACCAGCATGCCCAACCACAGGTGCGGATAGAGCGCCGCCAGGCCGCCGAGGAACAGCGGAGTGGCGGTGTAGGTGGCAAAGGCGATGCATTGCGCCATGGACGGGTTGGCGTCGTAGGTGCGGGCCATCCAGTGAATGAACGCCCCCATCACCGCAACCCCGGCGAGCATCGCCACGTATGACATGATGCTCATCCAGATCGCGCTATCCATGGTCAGCATCACCGCTGGCCGGCCACCGATCACCCAGCCCACCTGGGTTGTGCCGATAAAGGCGGAAATGGCGGGAATCGCCGCCAGGATGAGGGTATGGGTCAGGTACATGTGGCTGATGCTTTCTTCTTCGCCACGAATCTCCCGCCATTCCTGGTCGGGATGGGTAAACAGCCCCACAACGTGATGAATCATGCCGGTCACTCCTCTCAATGTTGCCAATCGCCCCCCACGTGGAGCGCAAGCGGCCCGAGGCCAAGGCACCGAAGCAGAACGGTAATGTGGCCTTATGTCGCAGTATAGGAAGTCAATCCCTGCTCAAACCCTGCTTTTTAGAGCAAATTGCGCTGTCGAGGCCGCTGTTGATTACCTTGAAGTCTTTATCGGAATCCCTACAGGTGCGCGTGGTTTGTGCGTAAAATAGCCGGCTTTTGTCACACCTCGCGGATCCAAGCGCTATGGGCACCCTCTCGGTCAACCAGAACAAACTGCAAAAACGCCTGCGTCGCCTCGCCGGCGAAGCCATCACCGACTACAACATGATCGAAGATGGCGACAAGGTCATGGTCTGCCTGTCTGGCGGCAAGGACAGCTACACCATGCTCGACGTTCTGTTGCACCTGCAGAAGGTGGCACCGATCAAGTTCGAGATCGTCGCGGTGAACATGGACCAGAAGCAGCCAGGCTTCCCCGAGCATGTGCTGCCGGCGTACCTCAAGGAGTTGGGCGTCGAGTACCACATCGTCGAGAAGGACACCTACTCGGTGGTCAAGGAACTGGTCCCCGAGGGCAAGACCACCTGCTCGCTGTGCTCGCGCCTGCGCCGTGGCACGCTGTATACCTTCGCCGATGAGATCGGGGCGACCAAGATGGCCTTGGGGCACCACCGCGACGACATCGTCGAAACCTTCTTCCTCAATATGTTCTTCAACGGCGCGCTCAAGGGCATGCCGCCGAAGCTGCGTGCCGACGACGGCCGCAACGTGGTGATCCGCCCGCTGGCCTACTGCAGCGAGAAGGACATCCAGGCCTACTCCGACATGAAGCAATTCCCGATCATTCCGTGCAACCTCTGCGGCTCGCAAGAGAACCTGCAGCGTCAGGTGGTCAAGGACATGCTGGTGGAGTGGGAGCGCAAGCACCCGGGCCGGACCGAGAGCATCTTCCGCGCCCTGCAGAACGTGGCGCCGTCGCAGCTGGCCGACCGTAACCTGTTCGACTTCACCAGCCTGAAGATCGACGAGAACGCCACCCCGCGTTTCCTCGACGTGGTGAACATCTGAAGCCATGCGCGATTACCAGTGGCTGCACGAGTACTGCCTGAACCGCTTCGGCTCGGCCCAGGCGCTGGAGGCCTACCTGCCGCAGCCGCGCACGCCTGCGCAGTTGCGCGACATCGCTGACGACCGCTACCTGTCGACCCTGGCCCTGCGCGTGTTCCGTGCCGGGCTCAAGCACAGCCTGGTGGATGCCAAGTGGCCAGCGTTCGAGCAGGTGTTCTTCGGCTTCGACCCGGAAAAGGTGGTGCTCATGGGCGCCGAGCACCTGGAGCGACTGATGCACGACGAACGCATCATCCGCCACCTGGGCAAGCTCAAGAGCGTGCCACGCAATGCGCAGATGATCCTCGATGTGGCAAAGGAGAAGGGCAGCTTCGGCGCGTTCATCGCCGAATGGCCAGAAACCGACATCATCGGGCTGTGGAAGTACCTGGCCAGGCACGGTAACCAGTTGGGCGGGTTGTCGGCGCCGCGCTTCCTGCGCATGGTCGGCAAGGACACCTTTATCCCCACCGACGACATGTCGGCGGCGCTGATCGCGCAGAAAGTTATCGACAAGCAGCCGACCAGTCAGCGCGATCTGGCCCTGGTGCAGCAAGCGTTCAATCAATGGCACGCAGAGAGCGGGCGACCGCTGTGCCAGTTGTCGGTAATGCTGGCGCATACCGTCAACCATTGAGTTTTGTGTAGCCTTCTTCGCGGGCACGCCCGCTCCCACAAGGTCAGCGCGGTCCCTGTGGGAGCGGGCGTGCCCGCGAAGAAGCTAACGCCCTTCGCCCGCCAGGCGCCGTTCGAACTGAAACTTCCAGCGCACATACAAAAGCCCGGCCACGAACAGACTCAGACTTACCAGTACCTCGACCCAGCCAAACACCGCCCGTGCCGGGTCGAACGCCGCCAGCACGCCCTTGATGAAGTAGATATTCACCACGAAGCAGGTCCAGGCATGCGCCCGGGCACTGCCCATCAGCATGCCCGGCAGCAGCAGTAACAGCGGCACCAGTTCGATTGCCAGGATCACTTCGACCCGCGCCCCATGCAGGTTGGCGAACCACAAGTTGTTCACCACCAGCAGCGCCATCAGGCCGAAGAACGACGCGAGGCTCAACGCCCGCGTCAGGCGCAGGCGCGGCGCCAGCCACTCGAGCGGCGGCAACACCTTGGGCTTTCTAGCCACGCGCGGCCTCCAGGGCCTTGGCCGTGGTCGCCAGGCGTTGGCCAAGGGCACGGCACAAGGCGATCTCGTGTGGGTCCAGTTCACGTTTGCCATCGGCGCCGGCGTGGTGGCTGGCCCCATAAGGCGTGCCGCCACCGCGGGTCTCCAGCAGCGCCGACTCGCTGTACGGCAGGCCCATCACCAGCATGCCGTGGTGCATCAGTGGCAGCATCATCGACAGCAAGGTGGTTTCCTGGCCGCCGTGCAAACTGGCGGTGGAGGTGAACACACCGGCCGGCTTGCCGACCAGCTCGCCACCCAGCCACAGGCTGCTGGTGCCATCGAGGAAGTACTTCAGCGGTGCGGCCATGTTGCCGAAGCGGGTCGGGCTGCCCAGCACCAGGCCAGCGCAGTGGCGCAGGTCGTCGAGGGTGGCGTACAGCGCGCCGCTGGCAGGGATGTCCGGGGCTACCGCTTCGCATTCGGTGGAAATCGCCGGCACAGTGCGCAGGCGTGCTTCCATGCCGGCCAGCTCGATGCCGCGGGCGATGTGCCGGGCCATCTCACTGGTCGAGCCGTGGCGGCTGTAATACAGCACCAGGATGTACGGCGCACTCACGGCAGGATCTCCAGGACTTTCTCCGGCGGTCGGCCGATCACTGCCTTGTCACCGGCGACCAGGATCGGGCGTTCGATCAGCTTGGGGTGATTGACCATGGCGTCGATCAGCTGCGCGTCGCTCAGTGCCGGGTTTGCCAGGTCGAGGGATTTGTATTCGTCTTCACCGCTGCGCAGCAACTGACGTGGGGCGATGCCCAGCTTGCCGAGCAGGGCCTTGAGGGTGGCGGCATCGGGCGGGGTTTCCAGGTAGCGCACGATGGTCGGTGCCAGGCCGCGTTGTTCAAGCAGTTCCAGCGCGCCGCGGGATTTCGAGCAGCGCGGGTTATGATAGAGCGTCAAGTCAGTCATGTCGGGTCGCATCCAGCTGGGTGTGGCAGCTATTCTAACCGCAGCGACTGACCTATTTGCTTGAAACTTCGAGAAGGATTGACCCATGGCAAGGCGTCTGGCAGCAGTACTGGCCATCACCGCGAGCCTTTTGCTCGGTGGTTGCGGTGCCGATTATGGCGTGGACCAAGATGGCAAGACGGTAAAGGCGGAACAGATCGACGGGCACTGGGTAGTGCTCAATTACTGGGCCGAATGGTGTGGCCCGTGCCGAACCGAGGTACCTGAACTGAACCAGGCGGCCAAGCAGTGGGCTGCTGATGGCATCAAGGTGGTCGGGGTGAATTTCGATGGCCTGCAAGGGCCTGAGCTGAAGCAGGCAGCCGAGGCCTTGGGCATCGGCTTCACCGTGCTGGCCCAGGACCCGGCCGAGCGATATGACCTGCCACGCAGCGAGGCGCTGCCGGTGACCTACATCATCGATGACAAGGGCAAGGTGCGTGAACAACTGATGGGCGAGCAGACCCTGGAAGGGCTGCAGGCCAAGATCAAGGCCCTGAAAGGCGCCTGATGCCCTGGGGCCGCTTTGCGGCCCTATCGCGACACAAGGCCGCTGCCACAGGCGGTCGCGTTACTTGTAGGAGCGGCCTTGTGTCGCGAAAGGGCTGCAAAGCAGCCGCGGCAATCTTCAGCCTTCCTCGGGCCAGAAGCGCAGGGGTTTGCCTTCTTCAGGCCAGAAGCGCAACTGCTCGATAGGCGACACATCCCAGCGCTGTACCGTCTCCAGCGCCTGCAGGAAGCGCTTTTCCTGCTCCATCAACGCCGGGGCACACAGTTTGCGGGTCTTGCCGACCTTGCCGAAGCTCAGGTGCTCACCGTCCAGCGTGTACGGCGCAAACCAGTGGTTGCAGCCGGCATTGCCGTAGGCGCGGCCATCGCTGGCCAGGGTCAGGGTCAGGTGGCTGTAGTCGATCAGCGGACGTTCGCCGATCCACTCCAGCACGTAGCTGCGCTCCTGCTGCAGCTTCGAAGGTTCGGCAGCACAGCCGAGCAGGCCGGTGGCAATCAGCACGCCGGTCAGCAGATTCTTCACTCGGCGCTCTCCTGGCAACGCGGGCACAGGTGCTTGTCGCCACGGCTGGCCCAGCCCAGCTCGGCAACACGGGCGCTGGCAGCCGGCTGACGGGCCGCCTTGCCGAGTTTGGCGTCGACGGCGAACTCGAAGTCCAGCACCGCGTCGCAGCTGTCGCACTCGACCTTCCAGGTGAGGATTTCCAGCTCGTTGAACACCGGGCCGCTGGCCACGGCGACCCATTGGCCACGTGGGTTGATCAGGTGGCGCACGCTCTCGACGGTAAGGCGCATGGCCAGGTCCTTGCTGCCCTTGAGGGTCACGATCAGGACGTCGCCTTTGTGCATCGAGCCACCGTTGCCGGTCACCTGATAGCGGCCCGGAACCAGGGCGCGGCACTCGATCAGGGTGTGTTGCGGGTTGAAAAGGGTATAGCGGAAATCGTGCTCGACCATGGGTCCTCCAGAAATGCCGCGTATCCTAGCATCAACCGCTGACCAGATTCTGCGGATTACCCGCCGCCCAGCGGATGATGTTGTCCAGGGTGGTGGCGGCGATCGCGTCCAGGGCCTCGCGGGTCAGGAATGCCTGGTGCGCGGTGATGATCACGTTGGGGAAGGTCAGCAGCCGTGCCAGCACATCATCCTGCAGCGGCAGGTCGGAGCGGTCCTCGAAGAACAGCTGGGCTTCCTCTTCGTAGACGTCCAGGCCCAGGTAGCCGAGCTGGCCGCTTTTCAGGGCGTCGATCAGTGCCGGTGTGTCGACCAGCGCGCCACGCCCGGTGTTGATCAGCATGGCGCCCGGCTGCAGCTGGCCCAGGCTTTGCGCATTGATCAGGTGCCGGGTGTGCTCGGTCAGCGGGCAGTGCAGGCTGATGACCTGCGCCTCGCGCAGCAGGTCGGGCAATGCCATGTAGCGCGCGCCAAGGGCCAGCAGTTCCGGGTTGGGGTAGGGGTCATACGCCAGTAACTGGCAGCCGAAACCGGCCATGATGCGGGCAAAGGCGCTGCCGATCTGGCCAGTGCCGACAACACCGACGGTCTTGCCATGCAGGTCGAAGCCGGTCAGCCCGTGCAGGGTGAAGTCACCTTCGCGGGTGCGGTTGTAGGCCCGGTGCAGGCGGCGGTTGAGCGCCAGGATCAAGGCCACGGCATGCTCGGCCACGGCATGTGGCGAATAGGCCGGCACGCGCACCACGGCCAGGCCAAGGCGCTGCGCCGCGGCCAGGTCGACGTGGTTGTAGCCGGCCGAGCGCAGGGCGATCAGCCGCGTACCACCCGCGGCCAGGCGCTGCAGCACCTGGGCGTCGAGCTCGTCGTTGATGAAGGCGCAGACGACCTCGTAGCCCTGGGCCAGCGGGGCGGTGTCGAGGGTCAGGCGGGTGGGCTGGAAGTGCAGGTCCAGGGCGCTGTCACGGACGGCCTGGGTGAAGCTTTCCTGGTCGTAGTGCTGGCTGCTGAACAACAGAACGCGCATGGTATGGGTCCTTTGCAGTGTATGTCTTGGGTTTTGTGGCGCCTGGGAGACCGAGCGCCGACTCTATCCAGTCAGGCACTAAGGCGCGCCTGCGCCACCAACCGATTGATCGCCGCGTCCAGCTCATCCAGCGCCTGCTGGGCCTGCGGGCTGTCCTGCTTGAGCAGTGTCTCGCTGCGCTGACACGCCGCCCGCAACTGCGGCACACCGCAGTAACGCGAGGCACCATTGAGCCGGTGCACCTGCTCGATCAGCGTCGTGCTGTCAGCTGCCTCGCGAGCGGAGCGAATCGCCTGGCGGTCGGTTTCCAGCGACGCCAGCAGCATGGCCAGCATGTCGGCTGCCAGGTCTGGCTTGCCGGCAGCCAGGCGCAAGCCTTCGTCCGGGTCCAGCACAGGTAGCTCATGGCCGTCACCCAGTGGCTCGCTGGCATGCTCCAGTGGCGACGCACCGAGGCTCAGCCCGGTCCACTTCAGCACTACCTGGGCCAACTGCCGCTCGCTGATCGGCTTGGTCAGGTAATCGTCCATGCCGCTGTGCAACAGAGCGCGTTTCTCGTTGGCCATGGCATGCGCGGTCAGGGCGACGATCGGCAGCGGGTTGCCGCTCTGGGTCTTTTCCCACAGACGGATCTGCTCGGTGCAGGCGCGGCCGTCCATGCCGGGCATCTGCACGTCCATCAGCACCAGGTCGAAAGGCTCAGCCTGGACCGCCTGCACGGCGGCAAGGCCGTTGTCTACCGCCAGCACTTCAGCGCCCAGGTCCTCGAGCAGCGTCTGTACCAGCAACAGATTGGCGGCATTGTCGTCGACGCACAGAATCTTCGCCCGGCGCTGGCCGCTGCCGGGCAACCCCGGTTCGGCCTGCAGCCGTCGCGGTTGTACCAATTCCAGCAACAGGCGGCGTAACTTGCGCGTGCAGGTCGGCTTGGACAGCAGTTGGCCATGGCCGTTGGGCAGGAAGGGGTGATACAGCGCTTGCTCGGTGGTCGGGCACAGCACCACGCACTGGCAGCGCAGGCGCTCCAGTTGCTGGTTGTACTGGCCGAGCTGTTCCGGTGAAAGCGTACCGAGGTTGGCACCGAGCACCGCGAACTCGAAGGGCATGCCGGCCTGGAAGCCGGCCTTCACGCCTTGCAGCAGCTGGTCGTAGGACGCGAACAGGCTGACGCTCAGGCCGCAATCCTCGAGCTGGTGCTCCAGGGCCTGGCGCGCCAGCTCATGGCCGTCGACGATGGCCACTCTGCGTCCCAGCAGCGGTTGCAGCGGCTGCTCCTCGATGTCGTCGTGTGCCTTGGGCAGGCTCAGGCTGATCCAGAACTGCGAACCCTCGCCCGGCGTGCTGTCGACACCGATTTCGCCGCCCATCTGCTCGATCAGGCGCTTGGAAATCACCAGCCCCAGGCCGGTACCGCCGGGTTGACGAGCCAGTGAATTGTCGGCCTGGCTGAAGGCCTGAAACAGCGTGCGCACGTCCTGTGGTGACAGGCCGATGCCGGTGTCCTGCACGCTGATGCGCAGCTGGGCGCTGTCTTCGTGTTCGTCGTCGAGCATCGCCCGGACGACGATGGTGCCTTCGCGGGTGAACTTGATCGCGTTGCTCACCAGGTTGGTGAGGATCTGTTTCAGCCGCAAGGGGTCGCCGATCAGCGAAATCGGCGTATCGCGGTAGATCAGGCTGAGCAGTTCGAGCTGCTTGGCGTGGGCGGCAGGGGCGAGGATCGTCAAGGTGTCCTGGACCAGGTCGCGCAGGTTGAACGGGATGCTGTCGAGCACCAGCTTGCCCGCTTCGATCTTGGAGAAGTCGAGGATCTCGTTGATGATCCCCAGCAGGTTGTCAGCGGACTTTTCGATGGTGTTCAGGTAGTCCAGCTGCCGCGGGGTCATCTCGCTCTTCTGCAGCAGGTGGGTGAAGCCCAGGATGCCATTGAGCGGGGTGCGGATTTCGTGGCTCATGTTGGCCAGGAATTCCGATTTGATGCGGCTGGCCTCCAGGGCCTCCTTGCGCGCCATGTCCAGCTCGATGTTCTGGATCTCGATGGTTTCCAGGTTCTGACGTACGTCCTCGGTCGCCTGGTCGATGCTGTGCTGCAGCTCTTCGTGGGCGCCGTGCAAGGTCTCGGCCATGCGGTTGATGCCGCGGGCCAGTTCGTCCAGCTCATGGCTGCCCATGGCCGGCAGGCGTTCGTCGAGGTGGCCGTCCTTGAGCAGGTTGACCGTCTGCTTGATGCGTGCGATCGGGTCATTGATGGTACGGCTCATGCGCATCGCCAGCAGGCCACTGAGGGCCAGGCAGGCGAGGATCAGCAGCACACTGGTGAACAGGTTGCGGTAGCCACGCAGCAGCGTGCCGTCGTGGGACAGCTCGATCTCGACCCAGCCGAGCAGGCGCTCGGCTTCGGCCGGTACGGCATCGGTGGCCAGATCGCGGTGGTGGCCGAACACCGGCATCAGGTAACGGGTGGCGTCGTTGCCGGTACGCTGCAGCAACTGCGTGCCGGTACCGCCGCTGGGCGCCTGGTTGATCATGCTCGGGCCGGCATGGGCCAGGCGGCTGCGGTCGGGGGCGAGGAAGGCCACGGCACGTACGTCGGCCTGCTCCAGGGTCTGCGCGGCAATGCGCTCCAGCTGGGCAGGCGCCTGGCGTGCCAGGGCCGGTGCGGCCAGCGGGGCCAGTTGCTCGGCGAGCATCTTGCCGCGCTGCAGCAACTGGGTGCGCAACTGGTCTTGCTGCAGCCAGGTGAAATAACTGCCCAGCACCAGTGCCATCAGGCTGGCAGGCAGCAATGCCAGCAGCAGCACCCGGCTTCTGATTCCCAAACGATCGAGCACACTCGCCTCCTGTGATGTGCCTGGATGCCGTCGTCGCTGCGACGGCACAAAGCGGAAAGTTACTCCGCTGGCTGCGCTATTGCACTCTTTGAATGTCATTTCGTGGCGGGCCAAGGCACTGGTCGCAGGCAGTTGCCTGAAAGGAGAGCATGCACAATAATCGCGCAATTGAGAATGTATGGCAGTTGCCAATGAATCCTGTAACTAATTGCGCCTCGCGCATCCTGGCGATCGAGGACGATCCTGTGCTGGGGGCGTACCTGCACGAAGAACTGCAGCGTGGCGGCTTCCAGGTCACCTGGTGCCGCAATGGCCTGGATGGCCTGGAAGCAGCCGACCGCCAAGCGTTCGACGTGGTCCTGCTGGACATCCTGCTGCCCGGCCTCAATGGCCTGGATGCCCTTGCCCGGCTGCGCCAGCGCAGCGCCACGCCGGTGATCCTGATGTCGGCACTGGGCGCCGAGGCCGACCGCATCAGCGGTTTCCAGCGCGGCGCCGACGACTACTTGCCCAAGCCCTTCAGCATCGCCGAACTGCAGGTGCGGATCGAGGCGATCCTGCGCCGGGTCGCTCTTGAGCGGCGTCATCAGCCGCAGCAGGCGGTGGCCGCAAGCGAGTTGTACTTCGACGAAAGCCGGTGTGATGTCAGCCTGAATGGCCAGCACGCCGGCATGACGCCGAGCGAATACCGCCTGCTCGATATCCTTCATCGCAATGTCGATGAAGTACTGAGCAAGCCCTTCCTTTACCAGCAGGTGCTCCAGCGCGGCTACTCGCGGCACGACCGTAGCCTCGACATGCATATCAGCCAGATCCGCCGCAAACTCAAGGGTATCGATTACCACGCCTGGCAGATCCGCACGGTGTGGGGCAAGGGCTACGTGCTCAGTGCCGGCGAAGCGGACTAAGTCATGCTTGATCGTCATTCACTGTTCTGGAAGCTGGCCATCCTGCTGGTGGGCTTCTGCCTGTTGATGATCGGCCTCAGTTACACCTGGGGCCGTCATATGGAAACCCGCAACGCCTTTCTCGACCCGCCGGCCCGCCAGGTGCTGCGCGACTATGCCAGCGACGCCGAAAGGGCCTGGCGCACCGGGGGACGTGAAGGGCTGGACCGCTGGGTGGCGGCGATGCACCAGCGTGAGCATGGCTGGATCGGTGTGCTCGACCTGAACCTGCGCCCCCTGGACAGCGCCATTCCTGGCCCTGAGATCATGCAGCGGCTGACCCGCCTGCGTGGGGTCGACTGGCCCATGAGCCGGCGCAGCGTCGACCAACCCTGGTTGCGCATTCCGTTCCCCGGTGCGCCGCAGCAGGGCATGCTGGTGATCGAGCTGCCGCAACGTTTCAACCCCGGCCAGTACCGCGTGTTCTGGCAGGTCGTCACCAACGGCATCATCCCTGGCCTGTTCACCTTGCTGCTGTGTGTCGGCTTGTACCGCATGCTGATCGTCCCGCTCAACCAGTTGCGCGAGCAGGCCAATGCCTGGCGTGCCGACCAGCTTTCGGCACGGCTGGATTCACGCACCACGGCCCGCCACGACGAACTGGGTGAACTGGCCCGAGCCTTTGATCAGATGGCCGAGCGCCTGCAAGGTACCGTGGCGATGCAGCAGCAACTGCTGCGCGACCTTTCCCACGAAATGCGCACCCCGCTGAGCCGCCTGCGCGTCGCCTGCGATGGCGAGACTGACTTCGCGCGCCTGCGTGAGCGCCTGGGCCGTGAAGTCGACTGCATGCAGCAGTTGGTCGAGAACACGCTGCAACTGGCCTGGCAGGATGCCGAACGTGCGCCGATGAACCTTGAGCCGATCCAGGTCCAGGCGCTCTGGGAGCTGCTGGCCGAGGACGCCAGCTACGAAAGCGGCTGGTCGCCCGGGCGCTTGCGCTGTGAACTGCCGGGCAATTGCTGGGTGCAGGGTAACCTCAACCACTTGGCCCAGGCCTTGGAGAACATGCTGCGCAATGCCATCCGCCATTCGCCGGAAAACGGCTTGGTACGGTTGGGCGGGCAGCGCGAAGGTGGCTACTGGCGTCTGTGGCTGGAAGATGAAGGCGGCGGTGTCGCCGATGAGGATCTGGAGCGCATCTTTGCGCCGTTTTCCCGGCTCGATGGTTCGCGGCCTGGGGACGGCGGTTTCGGCCTGGGGTTGAGCATTGCCCGCAGTGCCATTCAGCGCCAGGGTGGGACCTTGTGGGCCGAAAATGGCACGTCAGGGCTCCGGCTGTGCATGCGGCTGCCGTTTCATGCGCCGGCCTCTTCGGTGGCGCCGTTATAGCTGGTAGCTATAGCGTCCACAGATTGCGTGATATGGCCGGGAAGGGTTTGCCGGTATGATAGGCACCCCTGCCGTCCGGATTGTGAAATACACCATGACCTTGCAGTACCCAACCATCGCCGATTGCGTCGGCAATACGCCCCTGGTTCGCCTGCAGCGTATCGCTGGCGAAACCAGCAATACCCTCCTGCTCAAGCTCGAAGGTAACAATCCCGCCGGCTCGGTGAAGGACCGCCCGGCACTGTCGATGATCACCCGCGCCGAACTGCGCGGCCAGATCAAGCCAGGCGACACCCTGATCGAAGCCACCTCCGGCAATACCGGCATCGCCCTGGCGATGGCGGCGGCGATCAAGGGTTACAAGATGATCCTGATCATGCCCGACAATTCCACCGCCGAACGCAAGGCCGCCATGACCGCTTACGGCGCCGAGCTGATCCTGGTGACCAAGGAAGAGGGCATGGAAGGCGCCCGCGACCTCGCCGAGAAGTTGCAGGCCGAAGGCCGCGGCCTGGTCCTCGACCAGTTTGCCAACGGCGACAACCCGATCGCCCATTACACCAGCACCGGCCCGGAGATCTGGCAGCAGACCCAGGGCAGCATCACCCATTTCGTCAGCTCCATGGGTACCACCGGTACCATCATGGGATGCTCTCAGTACCTCAAGGAACAGAACCCCAACGTGCAGATCGTCGGCTTGCAGCCGATGGAAGGCTCGGCCATTCCGGGTATCCGCCGCTGGCCCGAGGAGTACCTGCCGAAGATTTTCGATGCCACCCGCGTCGACCGCGTGATGGACATGTCCCAGCAGGAGGCCGAGGACACCACTCGCCGCCTCGCGCGCGAAGAGGGCATTTTCTGCGGCGTGTCTTCCGGTGGTGCGGTGGCAGCCATGCTGCGCCTGTCCCGCGAAGTGGAAAACGCCGTGATGGTCGCGATCATCTGTGACCGCGGCGACCGTTACCTGTCCACCGGCCTGTTCGACCCGAGCTAAATGTCCAAGAAAAAAAGCAACAGCGGCCTGCGCTTCCAGCCAGCCGGCGGCAACCGCACGCCCCAGGTCCCCGTGGGCAAGAAGCAGCGCCTGGCTATCGAGCGCCTGGCCGGTGACGGCCGCGGCATCGCCTTCCTGGAAGGGCGTACCTGGTTCGTCAGCGGCGCACTGGCCGGTGAAACGGTCGAAGCGCGGGTGCTCAACGCCCGCGGCAAGGTCGTCGAGGCGCGCCTGGAGCGTGTGCTGCAAGCCAGCCCACAACGCCGCCAGGCGCCCTGCCGCCACTACCAGCGTTGCGGCGGTTGCAACCTGCAACATCTGCCCCACGATGCACAGCTGGCGCTCAAGCAGCGCACCTTGGCCGAACAACTGCAACGGGTGGCCGGCGTGCAGCCCGAAGAATGGGCCGCGCCCCTGAGCGGGCCGGAATTCGGCTACCGCCGCCGCGCGCGAGTAGCCGTGCGCTGGGACGTGAAGGCCAAGCACCTGGATGTCGGTTTCCGCGCCGAGGCCAGCCAGGAAATTGTCTCCATCGATGACTGCGCCGTGCTGGTACAGCCTTTGCAATCTATTCTTCGCCACTTGCCGACCGTATTGCGCTCGCTGGGCAAGCCGCAGGCGATCGGCCATGTGGAACTGTTCAGCGGTACCGCCGAGGCCGTGCTGGTGCGTCACGTGGCGCCGTTGCCTGCGGACGACCTGGCGCGCCTGCAGGCATTCTGTGATGAGGCCAAGGCGCAGCTGTGGCTGCAGGGTGAAGGCGAGCCGGCAGCGGTGGATGCCGAGGCGAAACTGGGCTTTGCCCTGGAGCCCTGGCAGCTGGAACTGGCCTGGCGCCCGGGCGATTTTGTCCAGGTCAACGCCCAGGTCAACACGGCGATGATCGAGCAGGCCATGGCCTGGCTCGCTCCGCGGGCTGACGAGCGTGTGCTGGACCTGTTCTGCGGCCTCGGCAACTTTGCCCTGCCGCTGGCGCGCCAGGCACATGAAGTGGTGGCCGTTGAAGGTGTACAGGCCATGGTCGATCGGGCCGCGGCCAATGCCCGGAACAACGATGTGCATAACGCCGCGTTTTTTCAGGCCGATTTATCGCAGCCTTTGGCAGGCGCCGAATGGGCCGCCGAGGGCTTTTCTGCGGTACTCTTGGATCCACCGCGCGACGGTGCATACGAGGTGGTGCAAGACATCGCCCGCCTCAAGGCCAAGCGCTTGGTGTATGTATCGTGCAACCCGGCCACGCTGGCGAGAGACGCCCAGGTGCTGGTCGGCCAGGGGTACCGGTTAAAAAGGGCCGGGATTATCGACATGTTTCCTCAGACGGCGCATGTCGAAGCCATGGCGTTATTCGAAGCGGGCTAGCGAGCTGGCCCCTTGGTGCGGCTTCCACGGAAGCGAAGCTGCACGGTGATAGCCAGTGCACCCGTGTGGTGCGCTGTATGGAAAGGTAAAACAAAGATGGTACAGGTGAGAGTGCACCAGCCGGTCAACACAGACGGCAGTATCAATCTCGAAGCATGGCTGGATCATGTGGTGAGCGTCGATTCGGCTCTGGATCGCGTGGCGCTTAAAGAAGCCTGCGAGTTCGCCCAGGAAATCGAAAAGAAGGGCAACCCGGCCAAGCATTCGTGGGCCGATGGTACGTCCAGTTATCAGGCTGGCCTGGAAATCGCTGAAATCCTTGCCGACCTCAAGCTCGATCAGGATTCGTTGGTCGCGGCGGTGATCTATCGCTCGGTTCGTGAAGGCAAGGTGACCTTGGCCGAAGTCGGCCAGCGCTTTGGCCCGGTGGTGTCCAAGCTGATCGACGGCGTGCTGCGCATGGCCGCCATCAGTGCCAGCCTCAGCCCGCGCCAGTCGCTGGTGCTGGGGTCGCAGGCGCAGGTCGAGAACCTGCGCAAGATGCTCGTGGCCATGGTCGACGACGTGCGCGTGGCGCTGATCAAGCTGGCCGAGCGTACCTGCGCGATCCGTGCGGTGAAGTCCGCCGATGACGAAAAACGCCTGCGCGTGGCGCGCGAGGTGTTCGACATCTATGCGCCACTGGCCCACCGCCTGGGCATCGGCCACATCAAATGGGAGCTGGAAGACCTGTCCTTCCGCTACCTGGAGCCCGACCAGTACAAGCAGATCGCCAAGCTGTTGCACGAGCGCCGGCTGGACCGGGAGCGCTTCATCAGCGATGTGATGAACCAGCTGCAGAACGAGCTGTTGGCGACCGGTGTCAAGGCTGATATCAGCGGCCGGGCAAAACACATCTATTCGATCTGGCGCAAGATGCAGCGCAAGGGCCTCGAGTTCAGCCAGATCTACGACGTGCGTGCGGTCCGCGTGCTGGTGCCGGAGGTGCGCGATTGCTACACCGCGTTGGGTATCGTGCACACCCTGTGGCGGCATATTCCCAAGGAATTCGACGACTACATCGCCAACCCCAAGGAAAACGGCTATCGCTCGCTGCACACTGCGGTGATCGGCCCCGAGGGCAAGGTGCTGGAAGTGCAGATCCGTACCCACGGCATGCACGAAGAAGCCGAACTCGGCGTCTGCGCCCACTGGCGCTACAAGGGCACCGACGTCAAGCCGAGCTCCAACCACTACGAAGAGAAGATTTCCTGGCTGCGCCAGGTGCTCGAATGGCATGAAGAGCTGGGCGATATCGGTGGCCTGGCCGAGCAGCTGCGGGTCGATATCGAGCCTGACCGGGTCTACGTGTTCACCCCGGATGGCCACGCCATCGACCTGCCGAAGGGGGCCACCCCGCTGGACTTCGCCTACCGGGTGCACACCGAGATCGGCCACAACTGCCGTGGCGCCAAGATCAACGGGCGCATCGTGCCGCTCAACTACAGCCTGCAGACCGGCGAGCAGGTGGAGATCATCACCAGCAAGCACGGCAACCCGAGCCGCGACTGGCTGAACTCCAACCTGGGCTACGTCACCACCTCGCGGGCGCGGGCCAAGATCGTCCACTGGTTCAAGCTGCAGGCGCGTGACCAGAACGTCGCTGCCGGCAAGACCTTGCTCGAACGCGAGCTCAGCCGCCTGGGCCTGCCGCAGGTGGACTTCGAGCGCCTGGCCGAGAAGACCAACGTCAAGACCGCCGAAGACATGTTCGCCTCGCTGGGGGCCGGCGACCTGCGCCTGGCGCACCTGGTCAACGCCGCCCAGCAATTGCTCGAGCCCGAGCGCATCGAGCAGATCGAGCTGGTGCCGCGCAAGCCCACCGGGCCGCGTACCGGCAAGCGTGGCGATATCCAGATCCAGGGCGTCGGCAACTTGCTCACGCAGATGGCCGGCTGCTGCCAGCCGCTGCCGGGCGACGCCATCGTCGGTTATATCACCCAGGGCCGCGGCGTCAGCATCCACCGCCAGGACTGCGCCTCGGCGCTGCAACTGGCCGGGCGCGAGCCGGAGCGGATGATCCAGGTAAGCTGGGGGCCGATCCCGGTGCAAACCTATCCGGTCGACATCGTCATCCGCGCCTATGACCGCCCAGGCTTGTTGCGCGACGTGTCGCAGGTACTGCTGAACGAGAAGATCAACGTGCTGGCGGTCAACACCCGCTCGAACAAGGAAGACAACACCGCGCTGATGTCGCTGACCATCGAGATTCCGGGCCTGGATGCGCTTGGGCGCCTCCTGGGCAGGATTTCGCAGTTGCCGAACATCATCGAGACGCGGCGTAATCGTACCCCTTGAGACCGCGGCGCCTGCTTCGCGGGCACGCCCGCTCCCACAGGTAGGGTGCACATCTTGGAAATTGCACAATACCCTGTGGCAGCGGGCTTGCCCGCGAAGAAGTTGCCACTGAAGGACCTGCTTGAATGACCTACACCCTCGAAGACCTGCTGCACCTCATGGCCCGCCTGCGCGACCCGCAGTACGGCTGCCCATGGGACCTGAAGCAGAACTATGCGAGCATCGTGCAGCACACCATCGAAGAGGCCTACGAAGTCGCCGACACCATCGAGCGCGGCGATTTCGAACACCTGCAGGGCGAGCTCGGCGACCTGTTGTTCCAAGTGGTGTACTACAGCCAGCTGGCCCGGGAGGAGGGGCGTTTCGAGTTCGATGGCGTGGTCGATAGCATCACCCGCAAGCTGATCCGTCGTCACCCGCACGTCTTCCCGACCGGCGAACTGTACGCACCGCTCGACACCCCCAGCCTTGACGAGGCCCAGGTCAAGTCACGCTGGGAAGAGATCAAGGCCGAGGAACGCGCCGAGAAAAGCACCCCTGAACAACTGTCGCTGCTCGATGACGTACCAACGGCATTGCCGGCGCTGTCGCGGGCGGCCAAACTGCAGAAACGCGCTGCCACTGTCGGTTTCGACTGGCCAGCGGCATTGCCGGTGCTGGACAAGGTGCGCGAGGAGCTCGATGAAGTGTTGCAGGCCATGGCCGACAACGACGCCGATGCCCTCGAGGATGAGGTCGGCGACCTGCTGTTTGCCGCCGTGAACCTGGCCCGGCACCTCAAGCAAGACCCGGAAAACGCCCTGCGCCGCGCCAACCGCAAGTTCGAGCGGCGTTTCCGCTTTATCGAACAGGCATTGCGCGACAGCGGTCGGCCGATTGAACATTGTAACCTTGACGAGCTGGATGCCCTCTGGGGTGAAGCCAAACGTCAGGAAAAGAACCTGCCCAGCTGCGGCTGAGCTGTTGCATAAGTGAGTGAACATTCATGAGCCTTTCCCTTCGCGACCAATTGCTCAAAGCCGGTCTGGTCAACCAGAAACAGGTCTCACAGACCAACAAAGCCGAAAAGAAACAGAAGCGCATGGAGCACAAGGGCCAGGTCGAAGTCGACGACAGCCAGCAGCGTATGGCCAAGGAAGCCATGGCCGAGAAGGCCAGGCGTGACCAGGAACTCAATCGCCAGCAACAGGAAAAGGCCGAGCAGAAGGCCCGTGTGGCGCAGATCAAGCAATTGATCGAAGCCACCCGTCTGCCCAAGCTGACCACCGAGGACTACTACAACTTCGTCGACGACAAGAAGGTCAAGCGCATTGCCGTCAACGCCCTGATGCGCACCCGCCTGAGTAACGGTGCCCTGGCCATCGTGTCGCATGCCGGTGGCTATGAAGTGATCCCGCGCGAGGCGGCGGTGAAGATTCAGGAGCGCGACGCGAGCCGCATCCTGCTGCTCAATACCCATGTCGAGGAGGCGGACGAAGACGATCCGTACGCGGCCTACAAGATCCCGGATGATCTGATGTGGTGATGCGAAAAACCCCGCCGTGGCGGGGTTTTTTATTGGAAGACTGGGTCATTGCGTGGTGCGCTGGTTTTCCAGGGCTTCGAGCTCGGCCCGATACTGGTGAGCTTCATGTTCCTGGTGGAACATGCCTACCAGCTGGCCTTGCTGGTGCACATCCCAGATCCGCACGCCAGCGGCCAGGCCTTCGTGGGACATTTTCGATTCGTCGCGTTCGGTTACTTGGACTGTCATCGGTAAACTCCACTGCTTGAGTTGGCTGCGACACTGTGTCGCACAACCCCTTTATAGAGTTTGTTAGCAGGCTAAGTAAATAAAACGGGCATGAAACAAGTTTCATGAAAGCCAGGCAAAAAGGAGCCCCGCACAAGGCGGGGCTCCGGATGCTGCGGGCTGTGGCGGATCAGTTACCCTTCACCGTCTTGCCATCGACCGTGCCATCCTGCAGCACGATCACGTACTCCTTGCCATCGGTCTCGACCTGGCGCAGTTGTACCAGCAGGTAATCCCAATCCTTGGCGAACCACAGCTCGGTGATGCGCTTGCTCTGGCTGGGGTCGCGCACGCGCTCGACTTTTACCGCCTCGACCTGGCCAGTCTTGGTGGTGACCTTCTCGGTGCCGAGTACGCGGAAGTCATAAGCGTCGATCTCGTCGCCATCGACCACCTGGTAGGTCATGCTCTTCTTGCCGGCAGCCACATCGTGCTGCAGGGCCAGTTGATAGGACGACTTGTCCAGCACGCCGCGGTTGAGCGGCAGGTTGATGGCGTCCTTGCGGTCGGTACCGGTGATTTTCTTGGCGTTCCAGTCGAAGGTCAGGTCGACGGTCTTGGCCTTGCCCAGGCCGCCGCGCTCGAAGTGGTACTTTTGCGGCAGCAGGGTGTCGTTGTCCAGGCGCAGGGTACTTTGCTCGGTCAGGCTGGCGATCATCATGGAGGCCTTGAAATCAAGGTCCCAGCTGCCGTCCTTGTTCTTGACCAGGCTGCGCTCGGCGGTGCCGCTCATGGGCAGTTGCTTCCAGTCGGCGGTGTAGCTTGCCGAGAACGGCTTCAGGTCAGCTGCCTGGAGGGGCAGGGCGAGCACGGCGAGAGCCAATAGCAGGGCGCGACGCATAAATTCTCCTAGGGTCGGATCAAGTGACCACTGGCCGGCAGCGGTTGGTCATCCAGTAAGGCACCCTGTTCACCCAGGCGCAAGCGCCCTTGGGCAAACCAGTGCACCGCCAGCGGGTAGATCTGGTGTTCCTGATGGTGAACCCTTTGGGCCAGGCTTTCCACCGTGTCATCAGGCAGAACCGGTACTACAGCCTGTACGACCAGAGGCCCGCCATCGAGTTCCTCGGTGACGAAGTGTACGCTGCAGCCATGTTCGGCGTCGCCTGCTTCCAGTGCCCGACGGTGAGTATGCAGGCCCTTGTAGCGGGGCAGCAGCGACGGGTGGATGTTGAGCAGGCGACCGTGGTAGTGGCGCACGAAGCCGCCACTGAGGATGCGCATGAAGCCAGCCAGCACCACCAGGTCCGGGGTGAAACCGTCGATGTGCGCCATCAGCGCGGCATCGAAGGCTTCACGGCCGTCGAACTGGGTGTGGTCGAGCACCACGGTGTCGATACCGACTGCCTGGGCCCGCTGCAAACCATAGGCATCGGCACGGTTGGAGACCACCGCGGCGATGCGTACCTGGCTGTCCTGCGCGCGGCAACTGTCGATCAAGGCTTGCAGGTTGCTGCCGGAACCCGACAGCAGTACCACTACATTGCAGGGCTTGCTCGGCATCAGTGTGCCTTGAGGTTCTGCAGTTCGACCTGAGCGGCGCCTTCGGTGGCCTCGGCGATATGGCCGATGACCCAAGGCTGTTCACCGGCGGCCCGCAGTTCGTTCAGGGCTGCGTCGACCTGATCCTGGGCCACGCAGATGACCATGCCGACGCCGCAGTTCAGGACGCGGTGCATTTCGTGCTCGTCGACGTTGCCTTTTTCCTGCAGGAAGTCGAACACTGCCGGGCGCTGCCAGCTGGCCACGTCAACCACGGCCTGGGCGTTCTTCGGCAGTACACGCGGGATGTTGTCGAGCAGGCCGCCACCGGTGATGTGGGCCATGGCCTTGACTGCGCCGGTGTTCTTGATCAGCTGCAGCAGTGGTTTGACGTAGATGCGGGTCGGCGCCATCAGCAGGTCGGTCAGCGGCTTGCCGTCGAGCTGGGTGTTTTCGATGTCGGTGCCGGACACTTCGAGGATCTTGCGGATCAACGAATAGCCGTTGGAGTGTGGGCCGGAGGACGGCAGGGCGATCAGCGCGTCGCCGGTGGCAACCTTGGAACCGTCGATGATCTCGGCCTTTTCCACCACGCCGACACAGAAGCCTGCCAGGTCGTAGTCTTCGCCTTCGTACATGCCCGGCATTTCGGCGGTTTCGCCGCCGACCAGCGAGCAGCCAGCCAGTTCACAGCCGGCGCCGATGCCGGTGACCACGGTGGCGGCCACGTCGACGTTCAGCTTGCCGGTGGCATAGTAGTCGAGGAAGAACAGCGGCTCGGCGCCGCAGACCACCAGGTCGTTGACGCACATGGCGACCAGGTCCTGGCCGATGCTGTCGTGCTTGTTCAGGTTCAGTGCCAGGCGCAGCTTGGTGCCGACGCCGTCGGTGCCGGAGACCAGCACCGGCTGCTTGTAGCCGGCCGGGATCTCGCAGAGGGCGCCGAAGCCGCCCAGGCCACCCATGACTTCAGGGCGTGCGGTGCGTTTTGCCACGCCCTTGATGCGTTCGACCAGTGCTTCGCCGGCGTCGATGTCTACACCGGCGTCCTTGTAGCTCAGGGAGGGTTGCTTGCTCATTGATCCAGGCCTTTAAGAGGGAGGGATTCGTAGAAACGACCATGACGGCCAAGGCCGGCTGGGAAGCGGCGGCTGCCTGAAACGTCTGTGGTCTGTGAAGGCGCGCGATTTTATCAGGGTTGCCGGGCAGCGGCCATCCTCAGGCCGACGGGCAGGGCGGTAAATTGCTGAAAAAGGTCTGCGGGTGGTTGATGAGCCACCTTCTGTATAAGCTGCAAGCCACAAGCTTCAAGCGCAATCGGACAGGAATCCCCCATGCGACTATTCAATTATCTGGCAGCAGGGTGCCTTGCACTGGCCTGCATCACTGCGCAGGCTGAAACTGTCTCCGGGCTCTATCAGGTGCGCGAGCCGCTCGAAGGGCAGGGCGCCGAAGCGCGCAGCGCCGCCACTGGCAAGGCCTTCGATACCTTGGTGCTGCGCCTGACCGGCGACGCCAAGGCGGTGCAGAGCCCGGCGCTGGCCGCGTTGCGCAAGGATCCGCAACAGATCATCAACCAGGTCGGTACCGAGGCCGGGCCGCCAGAATCGGTGTTGGTCGAGTTCGACCCCGGCAGCACCGAACGGGCCTTGCGCAAGGCCGGGCTGGCGCTGTGGGGCAGTAACCGGCCCTCCATCCTCGGCTGGTGGCTCAACGACAGTGCCGAAGGCAGCAACCTGGTCGGCGACGGCCAGGCCAGTGCCCAGCCGCTGCGCCGGGCAGCCCAGCACCGCGGCCTGCCGCTGCGGCTGCCGCTGGCCGATCTGCAAGAGCAGCTGGTGGCCAATGCCCAGCAGCTCGAAGGCACTGATCCGGCCCCGCTGCGACAAGCCTCCGAGCGCTACGGCGCCGATGCCATGTTGGCGGTGCATGCCCACGAGGCCGATGGCAAATGGCAAGGTAAATGGCAGCTGTGGCTGGGCGACCAGCGTGAGCAGGGCAATGTCGAGGGCGCTGACCAGGCGGCCCTGGCGGACGCTGTCATGCTGGCGGTGAGCAGCCACCTGGCGCCGCGCTATGTGGTCAAGCCCGGCGCCAGCAGCCAGTTGCAGCTGCAGGTGCAAGGCATGAACCTGCAACGCTATGCCGAGCTGAGCCGTGTCCTCGAGCCATATGGCCCGCGCCTGCAGCTGGCCGAAGGCGGTACCTTGACCTATGCGGTCAGCGGTAACCGTGAGCAGCTGCGTGCCCAGCTGGGCCTGGCCAGGTTGCAGGAGGTGCCACCCGAGCAGGCACCGCCGACCCCGGTCACACCGGCGCCGACTCCGGGCGCGGCACCTGGCCAGCCAGGCACGCCCGCAGCCGTCCCTGCCAAGCCGTTCGACGGCCTGCGATTCCGTTGGTAAGGGGCGCTATCGATGACTGACGTGCGTCGCTGGATCGGTTGGGGTGCTGCGCTACTGATCGCCGTGCTTCTATATAGCCTGCACAACATTCTCACACCGTTTCTGGTTGGCATCTTGCTGGCCTACCTGGCCGATCCTCTGGTCGACCGCCTGGAGCGCGTGGGCCTGTCGCGTACCTGGGGGGTGGTGGTGGTGTTCGGCCTCTTCACCTTGCTGCTGATGGCCTTGCTGCTGGTGCTGGTGCCGCTGCTGGCCAAACAGCTGCTGCGCCTGTACGAGCTGGCGCCGCAGATGCTCGATTGGCTCGAACATGTGGCGCTGCCCTGGGTGCAGGGCCGCCTGGGCCTGGCCGACGGTTTCTGGAAGTTCGACAAGATCAAGGCCGCCATCGGCGCGCACATGGGCCAGACCACCGATATCGTCGGTATGCTGCTGTCCCATGCCACCGCGTCGAGCCTGGCGCTGATCGCCTGGTTGGCCAACATGGTGCTGATCCCGGTGGTGGGCTTCTACCTTTTGCGCGACTGGGACCTGATGATGGCCAAGCTGCGCGGCCTGCTGCCGCGTCAACGCGAGCCGCAGGTGGTCAGCCTGGCCGGTGAATGCCATGAGGTACTGGGTGCCTTCGTTCGTGGGCAGTTGATGGTGATGCTCGCGCTTGGCGTCATCTACTCGGCCGGCCTGATGCTGGTTGGGCTGGAACTGGGCCTGCTGATCGGCATGCTCGCGGGGCTGGCGGCCATCGTGCCTTACATGGGCTTCATCATTGGCATCGGCGCAGCGTTGGTGGCCGGTGTGTTCCAGTTTGGCGGTGACCTGTATCCGATGCTTGGCATCGTCGCCGTGTTCATGGTCGGGCAAGCCCTCGAAGGCATGGTACTCACGCCACTGCTGGTCGGTGACCGTATCGGCCTGCACCCGGTGGCGGTGATCTTCGCCATCCTTGCCGGTGGCGAACTGTTCGGTTTCACCGGCGTGTTGCTGGCGTTGCCAGTGGCGGCGGTGATCATGGTCCTGCTCCGCCATGTGCACGACTTGTACAAGGAATCTGACATGTACGCCGGCGATGTCGACCCGGATCTATGACCGCCAGCCTTGGTTGCGTCGCCCCGAAGTGGCGCAACTCGTTGATTTTGCTTGTGCAATCCGCCTGCACGATTGTGCGCTCTGCAATGCGGGTATAGACTTTGCAGATTGTTCACCAAAGGCCCCCCGCGGTCCTGCCGACCGCCCGCGAGCATGAAACCACCGATCCAGTTGCCCCTGGGTGTGCGCCTGCGCGATGACGCCACCTTCATCAACTACTATCCGGGCGCCAATGCTGCGGCGTTAGGCTATGTCGAGCGGCTGTGCGAAGCCGACGCCGGCTGGACCGAAAGCCTCATCTACCTGTGGGGCAAGCAGGGCGTCGGGCGCAGCCACCTGTTGCAGGCAGCCACCCATCGCTTCCAGCAACGCGGCGAACCGGCGGTATACCTGCCACTGGCGCAATTGCTCGATCGCGGCGTTGAACTGCTCGATTACCTGGCCCAGTACGAACTGGTGTGCATCGACGACCTGCATGTGATCGCCGGCAAGGCGGACTGGGAAGAAGCGATGTTCCACCTGTTCAACCGCCTGCGTGACAGCGGCCGCCGCCTGCTGCTGGCGGCCTCGGCTTCGCCCCGTGAACTGCCGATCAAGCTGCCAGACCTCAAGTCTCGCCTGACCCTCGCGCTGGTCTTCCAGATGCGTGGCCTGTCCGATGAAGACAAACTGCGTGCCCTGCAATTGCGCGCCTCGCGCCGTGGTTTGCACCTGACCGACGAGGTCGGCCATTTCATTCTCACGCGCGGTACGCGCAGCATGAGCGCGCTGTTCGACCTGCTCGAACGTCTCGACCAGGCCTCCCTGCAGGCCCAGCGCAAGCTGACGATCCCTTTCCTGAAGGAAACCCTCGGCTGGTAACGCCCGTAAACACTGGGCTCCGAGGCGCAAAACGAAAAAGTCACATCTTTTTCGATAAAATTTGCAAATGGCCATGATAGAGGGCATAGTTTCACCCTTCTAAAGGATTACAGACACGGTCGTGCCCATGCTCAAGCGCTTCGCACCCCTCGTGCCACTCGCACTCGTGACCCTGTTGTTTGGCTGCGCGGCCCACGGCCCGGCTTCCCAGCCCCAGGATCACACCCCGATTGCCTCGCAATCGGTCAACAATGCCAAAGCTTCGCCTTCGTCCGTTTTCGGCGAAGAAGAGCAGGCCACTGAAGATGACCTGGAGGCCTTCTCCAGCAGCAAGCCCTATCAGCTCCCGGTGCTGGCCGACAGCATCCTCGAGCGCGGCATGTCGCTGATCGGCACCCGCTACCGTTTCGGCGGTACCTCGGAAGCCTCCGGTTTCGACTGCAGCGGCTTCATCGGCTACCTGTTCCGCGAAGAGGCCGGCATGAACCTGCCGCGCTCGACCCGCGAAATGATCAACGTCGATGCGCCAAAGGTGGCTCGCAACAAGCTCAAGCCAGGCGACCTGCTGTTCTTCAGCACCAATGGCCGTGGCCGTGTCAGCCACGCCGGCATCTACCTGGGTGACAACCAGTTCATCCACTCCAGCAGCCGCCGCAGCGGTGGTGTGCGCATCGATAGCCTCGGTGATCGCTACTGGAGCAAGACCTTCATCGAAGCCAAGCGTGCCTTGGCCATGGCGCCGACCACCAATATCGCGCGCAATTGATATCAAAATGATATATCCTGCCACGGCGGCGTAGCTTAAAAAGCTCGCCGCCGTGCGCATTTACAGAAAGCGTCTAATCTAATTTCTCAACTCTTTTCGGCTGCGGCCGTTCGGTTTCAGACAGGAAGTTCTGGCCATGGCGATGATGGCGCGCTTCGCACTCCTTTCCCTGGTGGCACTGCTGGCCGCCTGCTCCAGCCGTGCCCCGGCACCGGCCCCTGTGGTGCAGCCACAGATCACCTACAACCAGCCCGAAGCCTCGCCGCTCGCCGACGACGTGTTGATGCGTGCGATCGGCCTGGTGGGTACACCGTATCGGTGGGGCGGCAACACACCGGATTCCGGGTTCGACTGCAGCGGCCTGATCGGTTATGTGTACCGCGATGCGGCGGGCATCAGCCTGCCACGTTCGACGCGCGAAATGCTCGTCATGCGCGCGCCCACCGTGGATATCAACTCGCTGCAGTCTGGTGACCTGGTGTTCTTCGCCACCGGTGGTGGTTCGCAGGTCAGCCATGCGGGTATCTACGTGGGCGAGGGGCGCTTCGTGCACGCGCCTCGCACGGGCGGTACGGTACGCCTGGATTACCTGTCCAACAGCTACTGGTCGAAGGCTTATTTGCAGGCCAAGCGGGTCATTGCGCAAGGTAACCTGGCGCAAAACCGTTGAGGCGAGCCGGGCATCCCTGCACCGGCTGCACCATCAGGCTCAGGCTTGCTTGAGCAGCAAGGCCACCCCTGGGTAGTACTGGCCCAGTTCGTTGTGCAACTTGCGATAGGCATACGGGAAGTACCAGGCGATGGCGCAGGCCGTATGCTTTTGCAGGTCATCGACCAGGTCCTGCAGTTGCTCCGGGCTGGCGTGTTGGCCTGCCTTCCAGGGCGTGACGAACAGCGCCCCGGCTTTCAGTTGGCTGGGGTAGGCCACGTGGCGGGCGAGGCTGGCGGCTTGCTGCAGGGCCGCTGCCATGTCCAGCTGGGCGATGCTTGGCCAGCGCTGGCTCACGCTCAGGTAGAGCACCTCGTCGGCGCTGCAGATCGACAGGTCGCAGCGCCCTTCCTGTTCACCTTCGTCACGCTGTTTCTTGCTGGCAAACTGTGGCAGCGCTGCCAGTTCCGCCTGCCAGGCGGCTGCGGCAAGCATGCCGATATTGGCCTGCGTACCATGCCAGTACGGCGCTTCGGCATCGCCGTTGAACTGGTTGAAGCGGTCGATGCAGTCGACCCAGCGTTCCAGAACCGGGCGGAGGAATTCCAGGCGCGGATTGTTGATGATCTGGCCTTGCATGCTGCGCACTCCTGTTGTCGTTGTAATGGCGTTCGGCGCGAAGTAGTGGCTATGTGATATCACCGCCTTCAGTGTGGCACAACCTGGCGGATCGGCCATTGACCCAGGCCAGTTTGCCAACGCCAATCGACGGCGTTCGATTGACGCTCCCAGTGCAACCCTCTAACCTTCGCGGCGTGTTTCAGGTGCCCTGCCAGCCTCGACTGGGCAGGGTGAAACTGGGAAGCCGGTGGTCGCCAGCATGGCGCGATTCCGGCGCTGCCCCCGCAACGGTAGGTGAGTAGCGGCCGCGCAGGGCCACTGGGTACGAACCCGGGAAGGCGCGCAGGCCAGGGCCGATTGCCCGCTCACGAGCCCGGAGACCGGCCTGAAACTGCCAACGGCATCACGGAGGGTGATGCGCGGTGCACCGTGGCTGCGGCCATGGCCCCTGCGCGTTCTCCGTTTGCCCGCCTATTACCTGTCGTCGCTTTCCTGCGGCGACAGCCTGCGGAGAACCCTTCATGAGCGAATCCACCGAACGCGACGAACGCCACCTGGCGCGCATGCAGCGCAAGAAGGCGGTCATCGACGAGCGTATTGCCAACTCCCCTAATGAATGCGGCCTGCTGCTGGTGCTCACCGGCAACGGCAAGGGCAAGAGCAGCTCGGCGTTCGGCATGCTCGCGCGCGCGCTGGGCCATGGCATGCAGTGCGGCGTGGTGCAGTTCATCAAGGGCCGCAACAGCACCGGTGAGGAACTGTTCTTCCGCCGCTTCCCCGAGCAGGTGCGTTACCACGTGATGGGCGAGGGCTTCACCTGGGAGACCCAGGACCGCCAGCGCGACATCGCTGCTGCCGAAGCCGCGTGGGCGGTTTCGCGTCAACTGCTGCAAGACCCGGGTGTGCAGTTCGTGGTGCTCGATGAGCTGAACATCGCCCTCAAGCACGGCTACCTCGACCTCGACCAGGTGCTGAGTGACATTCAGGCTCGGCCGCCGATGCAGCATGTGATTGTCACCGGCCGTGCGGCCAAGCCCGAAATGATCGAACTGGCCGATACGGTTACCGAGATGGGCATGCTCAAGCATGCGTTCCAGGCCGGTATTCGCGCGCAGAAGGGCGTCGAACTGTGAGTGCAACGCGCAGCTGCCCGGCGGTGCTGATCGCAGCACCTGCCTCCGGTCAGGGCAAGACCACCGTGACGGCAGCCCTGGCCCGCCTGCACCGCAACCTTGGGCGAAAGGTCAGGGTGTTCAAGTGCGGCCCGGATTTCCTCGACCCGATGATCCTGGAGCGGGCCAGTGGCGCGCCGGTGTACCAGCTCGACCTGTGGATGATCGGTGCCGAAGAAAGCCGTCGCCTGTTGTGGCAAGCCGCAGAAGAGGCCGACCTGATTCTGATCGAAGGGGTGATGGGCCTGTTCGACGGCACGCCGTCAAGTGCCGATCTGGCTCGCCACTTCGGCGTGCCGGTACTGGCGGTGATCGACGGCACGGCCATGGCCCAGACGTTTGGCGCCCTGGCGCTGGGCCTGGCACGTTATCAGGCCGACCTGCCGTTCGCCGGTGTGCTGGCCAACCGGGTCGGTAGCTTGCGCCATGCGCAACTGCTCGAAGGCAGCCTGACCGAGGGCCTGCGCTGGTATGGCGGCCTGTCGCGGGAGCGCGGCATCGAGCTGCCCAGCCGCCACTTGGGACTGGTCCAGGCCAGCGAACTGAACGATTTGGATGCCCGCCTGGATGCGGCTGCCGAAGCGCTCGGCGCCAGCTGCGATGCTGCTTTGCCGCCGCCCGTGGTGTTTGCCGCGCCTGCATCGCAGCCGTGCGCCGGCTCGCTGAGTGGCGTGCGCATCGGCGTGGCGCGTGACGAAGCGTTCGCCTTCACCTATGGCGCCAACCTCGATCTGTTGCGCGACCTGGGCGCGCAGCTGTCGTTTTTCTCGCCCTTGCACGATCGTGAACTGCCGGCAGTGGACAGCCTGTACCTGCCCGGGGGGTATCCGGAGCTGCATCACCACGCGCTGGCCGCCAATGCGCCGATGTGCGAGGCGATCCGTGCCCATCACGCCCAAGGCAAACCCTTGCTGGCCGAGTGTGGCGGCATGCTGTATCTGCTCGAGGCGCTGACCGATGTCGCTGGCGAGCGTGCCGAGCTGCTCGGCCTGCTGCCCGGCGAGGCGACCATGCAGAAGCGCTTGGCGGCCCTGGCCCTGCAGGCCGTGGAACTGCCGGAAGGCACCCTGCGCGGGCACACCTATCACCACTCGCTGACCAGCACCGGGCTGGAGCCAATTGCCCGCGGCCTGAGCCCCAACGGCGGGCGCGGCAACGAAGCGGTGTATCGGCTGGGCCGGCTGACCGCCTCCTACGTGCACTTCTACTTCCCGTCCAACCCTGACGCGGCGGCGGCGCTGTTGCGACCATGACTGATCACGCCTACAGCGCCGCCGAGCGCGCCGCGATCTACCGGGCGATCGGTGAACGCCGCGACATGCGCCACTTTGCCGGTGGCTCGGTCGCGCCTGAGCTGCTCGGCCGTCTGCTGGCCGCTGCGCACCGGGCGCCCAGTGTCGGCCTGATGCAGCCTTGGCGGTTCATCCGCATCAGCCAACGCGAGCTGCGCGGGCGCATTCAGGGCCTGGTCGAAGAGGAGCGGGTGCGTACTGCCCAAGCCTTGGGCCAACGCTCCGATGATTTCATGAAGCTCAAGGTCGAGGGCATCAGCGACTGTGCCGAAGTGCTGGTGGCGGCCTTGATGGATAACCGTGAGCCGCACATTTTCGGCCGCCGTACCCTGCCGGAAATGGACCTGGCCTCACTGGCCTGCGCGATCCAGAACCTGTGGCTGGCCGCCCGCGCCGAGGGCCTGGGGTTGGGTTGGGTGTCCCTGTTCGACCCGCAAGCCCTGGCCGCACTGCTGGGCATGCCCGCAGGCGCCAAGCCGGTGGCCGTGTTGTGCCTGGGGCCGGTCAGCGAATTCTACGCACAGCCCATGTTGGTCCAGGAAAACTGGGCCGAGGAACGCCCTTTGAGTGAAATGCTGTTCGAGAACCAATGGGGAGAACGCCCATGAGCGTGGCCTTGCTGACGGTGGCCGCCGTGGCCCTCGATGCACTGCTGGGCGAGCCCAAGCGCCGGCACCCACTGGTGGGCTTCGGTAACCTGGCGTCGAGCCTGGAGCGCCGCCTGAATGCCGGCGGACGCGGCTGGCGCAGCCACGGCGTGAGCGCCTGGTTCCTGGCCGTGGTGCCCTTGACCCTGGTGGCGCTGATCCTGTCCTGGCTGCCCTGTATCGGTTGGCTGGTGGATGTGCTGGCGCTGTATTGCGCCCTCGGCTTGCGCAGCCTCGGCGAGCATGTATTGCCGGTGGCCAATGCCTTGCGCCAAGGTGATCTGGAAGAGGCGCGGCGTCGTGTCGGCTATCTGGTCAGTCGGGAAACCCGCGAGCTTGATGAGCCCGCCGTGGCGCGCGCGGCCACCGAGTCGGTGCTGGAAAACGGCAGCGATGCGGTGTTCGCCGCGCTGTTCTGGTTTGTCGTCGCCGGTGCGCCGGGGGTAGTGCTGTACCGCTTGAGCAATACCCTGGATGCGATGTGGGGGTACCGCAATGAGCGCTTCGAGCGTTTCGGCTGGTGCGCCGCGCGCATCGACGATGTGCTGAACTACATTCCCGCCAGGTTGGTGGCGCTGACCTACGCACTGCTGGGCAGGACGCGCCTGGCCCTGGCCTGCTGGCGCAAGCAGGCGCCGCTGTGGGACAGCCCCAATGCCGGGCCGGTGATGGCCTCGGGTGCCGGTGCGCTGGGTGTGGAACTGGGTGGCCCGGCGGTGTACCACGGCGAACTGCACGAGCGCCCGCGCCTGGGTGAAGGGCCCATGGCCGATGCCGATGCCATCGAGCGCGGCTGGAGCCTGGTGCAGCGTGGCGTCTGGTTGTGGGTACTGCTGATTTGCCTGGGAGCCTATCTGAATGCTTGAACACGGTGGCCGCCTGCTGCGGGCAGTGCGGCAATACGGGATTGCCCGCGAGGACTGGCTCGACCTGTCCAGCGGCATTGCCCCTTGGTCTTACCCGATTCCCGCCATTGCGCCAGAAGCCTGGGCACGCCTGCCGGAGACCGACGACGGTCTGGAGGATGCTGCGCGGCACTACTACGGTGTGCGGCAACTGCTGCCCGTGGCAGGCTCCCAGGCAGCAATCCAGGCCTTGCCCCTGCTGCGTCCGCTGGGGCGCGTTGGTGTGCTGACGCCGTGCTACGCCGAGCATCCGCATGCCTGGCAGCGAGCCGGGCATCAGCTGATCGAGCTGGAGGAAAGCCAGGTCGAGGCGCAACTCGATCAGCTCGACGTGCTGGTGCTGGTCAACCCGAACAACCCGACCGGGCGGCTCGTGCCGCGCGAACGGCTGCTGGCCTGGCATGCGCGTCTTGCCGAGCGCGGTGGCTGGCTGCTGGTGGACGAAGCGTTCATGGACAACTCACCGCCACACAGCGTGGCGGATTGCGCCGAGCGCCCGGGCCTGATCGTGCTGCGTTCGTTCGGCAAGTTCTTCGGCCTGGCCGGTGTGCGGCTGGGCTGTGTAGTGGCTGAACCCTCCTTGTTGCGGCGCCTTGACGAATGGCTCGGGCCGTGGACCGTCAGCGGCCCGACCCGGGTGCTGGCGCAAGCCTGCTTTGCCGACCACGCGGCGCATCGGGCCCAGCTCGAACGCTGCGCCCTGGCCAGCCAGCGCCTGGCTGCACTGCTGCAGGGCTGCGGCCTGGCGCCCAGCGGCGGCTGCGACCTGTTTCAGTACGTACGCAGCACGCGAGCAGCCCAGTTGCATGACTTTCTCGCCCGCCGCGGCATCCTCGTGCGCCTGTTCGAGCAGCCCGCTGCCGTACGCCTTGGCCTGCCGGCAACTGCCGCCGACGAGCAGCGCCTGGCCCAGGCCCTGACTGATTACCAGAAGGAAACGGCATGACCACTCTCATGGTGCAAGGCACCACTTCCGATGCCGGCAAGAGCACGCTGGTCACCGCCTTGTGCCGTTGGCTGTTGCGCCAGGGCGTCGGCGTGGTGCCGTTCAAGCCGCAGAACATGGCGCTCAACAGCGCGGTGACCGCCGACGGCGGCGAAATCGGCCGCGCCCAGGCGGTGCAGGCCCAGGCCTGCCGACTGGCACCGCACACCGACATGAACCCGGTGCTGCTCAAGCCCAACAGCGACACGGGCGCCCAGGTGATCATCCATGGTCGTGCGGTCACCAGCATGAACGCGGTGGCCTATCACGACTACAAGGCCATCGCCATGCAGGCGGTGCTGGCCTCGCACCAACGCCTCAGTGCGGCCTACCCGGTGGTGATGGTCGAGGGGGCGGGGTCGCCGGCCGAGATCAACCTGCGCGCCGGTGACATTGCCAACATGGGCTTTGCCGAGGCGGTCGATTGCCCGGTGATCCTGGTGGCCGACATCAATCGTGGCGGGGTATTCGCTCACCTGGTCGGCACCCTCGAACTGCTGTCGGCGAGCGAGCAGGCGCGGGTCAAGGGCTTCGTCATCAACCGCTTCCGCGGCGACATTGCGTTGCTGCAGCCGGGCCTGGACTGGCTGGAGAAACGTACCGGCAAACCGGTACTGGGCGTGCTGCCCTATGTCACCGACCTGCACCTGGAAGCCGAGGATGGCATCGACATCCGCCAGGGTGCCAAGCAGGACCGTGTGCTCAAGGTGATCGTCCCGGTGTTGCCGCGCATCAGCAACCACACCGATTTCGACCCGCTGCGCCTGCACCCGCAGGTCGACCTGCAGTTCATTGGCCCGGGCCAGCCGATTCCGGCCGCCGACCTGATCATCCTGCCTGGCTCGAAGAGCGTGCGTGGCGACCTGGTGCAACTGCGCGAGCGCGGTTGGGACAAGGCCATCGAGCGGCACCTGCGCTATGGCGGCAAACTGATCGGGATCTGTGGTGGCTTGCAGATGCTCGGCCGCCAAGTTCACGACCGGCTTGGCCTCGAGGGTGCCGCCGGCTCCAGTCCCGGGCTTGGCCTGTTCGATTACGAGACAGTGCTCGAAGCCGACAAGCAGCTGCGCAACGTTGCCGGGACCCTGAACCTGGAAGCCGCGCCGGTCGCCGGCTATGAAATCCATGCTGGCGTCACCGCAGGGCCGGCCTTGGAACAGCCCGCCGTGCAGCTCGCCGATGGCCGTTGTGACGGTGCCGTGAGTGCCGATGGCCAGATCCTCGCCACCTACCTGCATGGCCTGTTCGAGGGCAGCCAGTCGTGTGCCGCGCTGCTGCGCTGGGCGGGGCTGGAGCATGTGCAGACCATCGACTACGAGGCCCTGCGCGAACGTGACATCGAGCGCCTGGCCGATCTGGTTGAACAGCAC
Organism: Pseudomonas sp. NBRC 111130; assembly: GCF_001320485.1. Taxonomy (NCBI): domain Bacteria; kingdom Pseudomonadati; phylum Pseudomonadota; class Gammaproteobacteria; order Pseudomonadales; family Pseudomonadaceae; genus Pseudomonas; species Pseudomonas sp. NBRC 111130. The sequence goes on along the minus strand of NZ_BCBG01000024.1, from coordinate 7,026 downwards.
CTGGATACCGCTCACCTGCGAACGCTTTGTGGAGTCGCCTGACATGCGCAACCTGATTCTCGGCGGCGCCCGCTCGGGCAAGAGCCGCCTGGCCGAGCAACTGGCCAGCAACTGCGGCCTGCCGGTTACCTACATCGCCACCAGCGAGCCGCTCGATGGCGAAATGAACGAGCGCGTGCGCCTGCACCGCCAGCGCCGGCCTGATGACTGGGGGCTGATCGAAGAACCCTTGGCCCTGGCTGCCGTGCTGCGCGCAGAAGCCGCCGCAGGCCGATGCCTGCTGGTGGACTGCCTGACCTTGTGGCTGACCAACCTGCTGATGCTCGAAGATCCGCAGCGGCTGGCCGCGGAGCGCGATGCGCTGCTCGACTGCCTGGAGCAGTTGCCTGGCACAATCATTCTGGTCAGCAACGAAACCGGCCTGGGCGTGGTGCCCATGGGCGAGCTGACCCGCCGTTACGTCGACCTGGCCGGCTGGCTGCACCAGGCCGTTGCCGAACGCTGCCAACGCGTGGTGCTGACCGTGGCCGGCCTACCTCTCATGCTCAAAGGACCCGCTCTATGAACCAAGCCTGGTGGCGTGATGCCTGCCAACCTCTCGACAATGCCGCCATGGACCAGGCCCGCGCCCGCCAGCAGCAGCTGACCAAACCTGCCGGCTCGCTCGGCCAGCTGGAGGGCTTGGCCGTGCAATTGGCTGGCCTGCAAGGCTGCGAGCGGCCTGTCCTGGATCAGGTCGCCATCAGCCTTTTTGCGGGCGACCACGGCGTGGTCGAAGAGGGCATTTCGGCCTACCCACAGGCAGTCACCGGGCAGATGCTGCGCAACTTCGTGGAGGGGGGCGCGGCGATCAGCGTGCTGGCCCGCCAACTGCAGGCCAGCCTTGACGTGGTCGACCTGGGCACGATCGATCCTGAGCTGGAACTGCCAGGGGTGCTGCACCTGCGCCTGGGCGCCGGCACCGCCAACTTCGCCCGCCAGCCGGCGATGACCGATGCCCAGCTGCAGGCTGCTTTGCAGGCAGGTCGTGACAGCGCCTTGCGTGCAGCGGCCAAGGGCGCACAGTTGTTCATCGGCGGCGAGATGGGCATTGGCAACACCTCTGCCGCAGCCGCCCTGGCCAGCACGTTGCTGGCCTGCCCGGCACATGAGTTGAGCGGGCCGGGTACCGGCCTGGACAGCGCTGGTGTTCGCCATAAGGCCGACGTGATCGAGCGCGCCTTGGCGCTGCACGGCCTGCGCGCCGACGAGCCGCTGCGGGCGCTGGCCTGTGTCGGTGGCTTCGAGATCGCTGCGCTGACCGGTGCCTACCTGGCCTGCGCCCAGCAAGGTATCGCCGTGCTGGTGGATGGCTTCATCTGCAGCGTCGCGGCATTGCTGGCGGTGCGCCTCAATCCGCAGAGCCGTGACTGGTTGCTGTTTGCGCACCAAGGTGCCGAACCTGGGCACCAGGCCTTGCTCGCGGCGCTGCAGGCCCAGCCATTGCTGGCGCTGGGCCTGCGCCTGGGCGAGGGCAGTGGCGCCGCCCTGGCAGTGCCACTGATGCGCCTGGCCTGCGCCCTGCACGGGCAGATGGCGACCTTCGCCGAAGCGGCGGTGGCGGACCGCCCGGCATGATCCTCGACCTGCTGCGCCACGGTGAAACCGAACAGGGCGGCGGCCTGCGTGGCAGTCTGGACGATGCCTTGACCGATAAAGGCTGGGGCCAGATGCGCGCAGCGCTGGCAGGCGCTGGCCCCTGGGATGTGCTGGTCAGTTCGCCATTGCAGCGCTGTGCGCGGTTTGCCGAGCAACTGGGCATGCCGGTTCAGCTCGAAGCCGATTTGCAAGAGCTGCATTTCGGCGAGTGGGAAGGGCGCAGTGCTTTGCAGATCATGCAAACGCAGGCCGACGAGCTTGGCCGTTTCTGGGCCGACCCGTACAGCTACACGCCGCCTGCAGGGGAGCCCGTTGCGGCCTTTGCCGAGCGTGTGCTGGCTGCGGTCGGGCGCCTGCATCAACAGCATGCCGGCAAGCGCGTGCTGCTGGTCACCCATGGTGGCGTCATGCGGCTGCTGTTGGCGCGTGCCCGTGGGCTGCCGAGGGCGCAATTGCTGCAGGTCGAGGTGGGTCATGGCGCTCTGATGCGTCTGGCGGTGGATGAACATGGCGCGATGCTCGAGGTGCTTTGACATGTTGCCGTTCTGGATTGCCCTGCAGTTTCTCAGCAGCTTGCCAGTGCGTTTGCCGGGGATGCCCGAACCGCGAGAAATGGGCCGTTCGTTGTTGTATTACCCGCTCGTAGGGTTGCTGTTCGGCCTGTTGCTGTGGCTGGCCAGCCATCTGCTGCAAGGTGCTGCGGCGCCGTTGCACGCGGCGCTGTTGCTGACGCTGTGGGTGGCGCTCAGTGGCGCGCTGCACCTGGATGGCCTGGCTGACAGCGCCGATGCCTGGCTGGGTGGCTTTGGTGACCGGGAGCGCACGCTGCAGATCATGAAAGATCCGCGCAGCGGGCCGATGGCCGTGGTCACGCTGGTGCTGGTATTGCTGCTGAAATTCTGTGCCCTCTGGGTACTGGTGGAGCAGGGCGCGGGCATGGCATTGCTGCTGGCGCCGATTGTGGGGCGGGCGGCGATGCTCGGATTGTTCCTCGGCACACCTTACGTGCGTCGCGGGGGCCTGGGGCAGGCACTCGCCGAGCACTTGCCGCGGCGTACGGCCGTGTGGGTTCTGCTGGCCAGTCTGCTGTCGTGTTTGCTGGTGGGGGGCACGCGTGTGATCTTGCCGATGCTGGTGGCGATCGCAGCATTCATCGCATTGCGCCGGCTGATGTGCAAGCGGCTGGGTGGGACCACGGGTGATACCGCAGGCGCCCTGTTGGAGGTTCTTGAATTGACTGTATTGCTGGGCTTGGCAATTTGAGAACAGTCCTGCAGATATCAGGGATATTTCTTACGGATAAAACGTGCCGTCATTTTTCGGAAAACTGCTGAAAAAATTCAGGAAATGACGCTTTTTATGCGGCTATCTATCCTCGCGGTTTCTCTTCCGCTGCGAAGGCATGGACAATGCGACGACTCCTGCTGGCCTTGATACTGGTCACCGCTAGCGCCCCCGTTATGGCGGCCGACCTGATCGACTTCTGGAATACCCCGCGCCACGGCGGCAACAGCTTCAATCGCTTGCCGCCGGATCAGGCCTATTTCGATGCACTGCGTGCGTACGGCGCGAGCTGGGTACGGCTGTCCTACGACAAGTGGAAGCCGGCGCAGCGTGACTTCCTCCTGGGCAATGCGGACCGGTACGAGCAGCTGCCTGCCGCCGATCTCAAGCAACTGCGCGATACCCTGGATCGCGCGCACCGGGCGGGGCTCAAGGTGGTCATTGCACCGCTGTCGCTGCCTGGAATGCGCTGGTCACAGAATAACCAGGGGCAGTTCGATGACCGTCTTTGGCAAGGCAACGGTTACGCCCGGCAAGCGGTCAGTTTCTGGCGGGACCTGGCCCGGGCCCTTGAAGACCATCCTGCCATCGCCGCCTACAACCTGGTCAACGAGCCTGCCCCAGAGAAATTTGGCGGCCTGGCGGAGCACGCTTCGGCTGAGCGCATGCAGCAATGGTATGCCCAGGCACGGAGTGGGGCGCGTGACCTGCCTGCGCTCTACACGCAGTTGATAGCGGCTATACGCGAAGTGGATGCCAAGACCCCGATAATGGTCGACGCGGGCTGGTACGCCAGCGCCGACGCTTTTGGTTACTGGCAAGTGCCCCTGCAAGATGATCGCGTGCTCTACAGCGTGCACATGTATGAGCCCTATTCGGCCACCAGTGCGCCGAACCTGTCGCGCAAGGTCCCAATCGATTACCCCGGCTTGGCGCCGTTCGCGGGTGAAATCCAGCAATGGGATGCCGAACGGGTTCGTCAGTATCTGGAGCTGCCGTTGGCCTGGATGGAGCGCATGAAGCTGCCACGTTCCCGGCTGGTCGTGGGGGAGTTCGGCTGCATGCGCCGGCTGCCCGGTTGCAGTGAGTATCTGGAAGATGTCCTCTCGGTCATGGACCGGCATCGGTTGCACTGGGCGTTCTACAGCTTCCGCGAAGACAACTGGGATGGCATGGACTACGAACTGGGATCGGCAAAGGTGCCGTGGCGGTATTGGCAAGCGATCGAGCAAGGTGCTCCCGACCCGTTGCCACGCAAGGCCACAGTGGAGTTCGAGCCGATTCGGCGGCGTTTGGCAAACTGAAACTTCTTGCAACAACCCTGGTGCGGGTATATACACCTATTCATGTTGACCAGTGAATGCATCTGCACCCATCTGCGTCGCGCCGCCCGCGGGGTGAGCCGGCATTACGACGAAGCCCTTGCTGGCTTCGGCATCAATGTCGCCCAGTTTTCCCTGTTGCGTCACTTACAGCGCCTTGATCGCCCCAGTATCACCACGCTGGCCGAGGCCATGGGCCTGGAGCGCAGTACCTTGGGCCGTAACCTGCGCGTGCTGGAGGCCGAAGGCTTGGTAGCCCTCGCCGATGGCGATGACCAGCGCAACCGCATGGTGTTGCTGACCGAGGCGGGGGCTGCACGTTTACAAGCGGCCCATCCTGCCTGGGAGCGGGCGCAATCGATGCTGGTCGGGCAGTTGGGTGAGGGGCAGCGTGACGAGCTGATACGTTTGCTGGAGCTGCTTGCCTGATTCATCACGATTAGAAGCGGGTATATACCCGTACAACCTTGCGATGTGCTGGAGATAACGACAATGACTTCGGTGTGGCGAACCAGCGGGTGGGTACTTGCGGGGGCGGCCTTTATCCTGGCGCTGTCCTTGGGTGTGCGGCACGGTTTCGGCCTGTTCCTGGCGCCGATGAGCGGCGAATTTGGCTGGGGCCGCGGGGTATTCGCCTTTGCCATTGCCTTGCAGAACCTGGTCTGGGGCCTGGCGCAGCCGTTTGCCGGTGCGTTGGCCGACCGCCTGGGTGCGGCGCGGGTCGTCATCATAGGGGGCATCCTCTATGCCGCTGGCCTGTTGTTGATGAGTACTGCCGATTCGGCCTGGTCGCTGTCGCTCAGCGCGGGCCTGCTGATCGGTATCGGCCTGTCTGGCACCTCTTTCTCGGTGATCCTCGGTGTGGTCGGCCGCGCCGTTCCAGCGGAAAAACGCAGCATGGCCATGGGCATTGCCAGTGCTGCCGGTTCCTTTGGCCAGTTCGCCATGCTCCCCGGTACCCTTGGCCTGATCGAATGGCTGGGTTGGTCGTCGGCGCTGCTGGTGCTTGGCTTGCTGGTGGCACTGATCGTGCCCTTTGTCGGCCTGCTGCGTGATCGCCCGCTGGCCAGTCAGGGTGCGGAGCAGACATTGAGCGAGGCCCTGCGCGAGGCGTGTTCGCACTCCGGCTTCTGGCTGCTTGCGCTGGGCTTCTTCGTCTGTGGCTTCCAGGTGGTCTTCATTGGCGTACACCTGCCGGCCTACCTGGTAGACCAGCACCTGCCGGCAACCACCGGCACCACGGTGCTGGCACTGGTCGGGTTGTTCAATATCGTGGGTACCTACACCGCTGGCTGGCTGGGTGGGCGCATGTCCAAGCCACGCTTGCTGACGGCTTTGTATTTGCTGCGTGCCGTGGTGATTGCGCTGTTCCTTTGGGTGCCGGTGACTCAGTTCAGTGCCTACCTGTTCGGTATCGCCATGGGCCTGCTTTGGCTGTCCACGGTGCCGTTGACCAATGGCACCGTGGCCACTGTATTTGGCGTGCGCAACCTGTCGATGCTTGGCGGCATCGTCTTCCTGTTCCACCAGATGGGCGCGTTCCTTGGTGGCTGGCTGGGGGGCGTCGTCTACGACCAGACCGGCAACTATGACGTGGTGTGGCAGATTTCGATTCTGCTCAGTGTGCTAGCTGCGGGGCTCAACTGGCCGGTGCGAGAGCGGCCGGTCGCCCGCCTGCAGGTGCAGGCGGTATGAGCCGTTATCTGGCCCGCGGGCTGTTGCTGGCGGCGGCTGCGCTGCTGCTGGCGCTGGTGTGGTGGGGCTGGCAGCGGGGCGGAATGGCATTGATGCAGTTGGGCATGAGCGTTTGTTAAGCGCTACCCTGCAAGTTCAAGGATTGTCTTGCAGGAGGAATGAATCATGCGTGCCCAATGGTTGACGATGCCGCTGCTAGCTTTGCTGGCAGCCAGTTCCAGCTGGGCTGCCGATTGCCCGGCGCTGTTGCAGGGGAGTTTGCCTGAGTTGCGTGGCAAGGGGCAGGTCGACCTGTGCCAGCGCTTCGGCGGCAAGCCGCTGGTGGTGGTCAATACGGCCAGTTACTGCGGGTTTGCGCCGCAGTTCGAAGGGCTGGAGGCGACCTACAAGGAGTACCACGAGCAGGGCCTGGAAATGCTTGGTGTGCCGTCCAATGACTTCAAGCAGGAAGACGCCGATAGCGAGAAGACGGCCAAGGTCTGTTACGCCAACTACGGTGTGACCTTTACCATGACCAAGACCCAGGCGGTTCGCGGTCAGGATGCGATACCGCTGTTTGCCGAGCTGGCGAGCCAGAGTAGCGCGCCGAAGTGGAATTTCTACAAGTACGTGGTGGATCGTCAGGGCAAGGTGATCGGCAACTTCTCGAGCTTGACCAAGCCCGATGATCCCGCCTTCAGGGCCGCGATCGAGAAGGCGATAGCCTCGCATCCCTAAGTGATGCTTTGTAAGGGGGAGGTGTTCGCGTGGAGGCTGGCAGGGGGTCGCCGATAATCATGCAGCGCCTGTGAGATCGAGCGCCGCCCGCGCGGCGCATCGCGGGCAAGCCCGCTCCCACATTTGTTTCGGGCCAATCACTCCTGTGCCGCCAACAGGGACCGCCTTGTTGGCATGGCGATGCAGCTCGGTGGAAGCTGACAGGGTCTGGCGATCCATCTCGGTGGAAGCTGACAGGGTTGGCGATGCATCTCGGTGGAAGCTGACAGGGTCTGGCGATGCATCTCGGTGGGCGCTGATGCGACACAACCTGTCTCATGCACCAAGGCGGTCCCTGTTGGCTTCACAGGAGTGACTGGCCCGAAACAGA
>NZ_BCBG01000023.1:0-78282 GCF_001320485.1 Pseudomonas sp. NBRC 111130 | reverse complement strand
CACCCGCCCGCCCGCAGCAGGGCCAAAGCAAGGGCCAGGGTCACCTGCGCATCATCGCCGGGGAGTGGCGCAGCCGCCGCCTGGCGGTACCGGAAGGCGAAGGCCTGCGGCCCACACCCGACCGCGTGCGCGAAACCGTGTTCAACTGGCTGGCGCCCTACATCGAAGGCGCCCAGGTGCTGGATGCTTTCACCGGCAGCGGCGCCCTGGTGCTGGAGGCGCTGTCCCGAGGCGCTGCGAATGCCGTGGCGCTGGACAGCAACCCCGCAGCCATCAGCAACCTGAAGAACAACCTGGAAATCCTGCGCTGTCCACGCGGGCAGATCCTGCAGACCGATGCCCTGCGCTACCTGCAGAACCCGGCCAAGCAGCAGTTCGACGTGGTGTTCCTCGACCCGCCGTTCCACCAGGACTTGCTGGCCAATACCTGCAACCTGCTGGAGCAGAACCAGTGGCTGCGCGACCAGGCGTGGGTCTACACCGAGAGCGAGGCTGCACCGTCGACGCTGCCGATGCCCGGCAACTGGCGCCTGCACCGCGAGAAGAAAACCGGCCAGGTGCATTACGCGCTGTGGCAACGGGGCTGATCAGGTAAACCCTTAATAGTTACCACAAGCCCGCTGCCAGCATGATTGAAGCTGCTCCCTCGTTCTTGCAGGAGCACTTCAACCATGATCGAACACCGTTCTGCGCCCTCCCAGGGCAGCACCGTACAATCGTTCACCCTTGCCAATGGCCTGCGTACCTGCCTGCGCGAAGACCATCGCGCACCGTTGGTCAGTGCACAGCTGTGGTATCACGTTGGTTCGAGCTACGAGCCTGCAGGCCACACCGGTCTTTCCCATGCCTTGGAGCATCTACTGTTCGAAGGCAGCAGCAAACTGGCCAATGGCCAATATTCGGCAGTCATGACACGTCTTGGCGGCGATCCGAACGCATTCACTTCAACCGACGCCACGTACTTTCCGCTGACATTGCCGAGCAGCCGGCTTGAGGTCGCCCTGGAAGCCATGGCTGATGTCATGGCCAGCGCCACACTCAGCGATACCGCTTTCGCTCGCGAACTGAAAGTGGTCATGGCAGAGCGCCGGGAGCAAGTCGACAACAACCCCTTGGCACTGGCAATCGAACATCACCAGTCACTGGCTTACGGCACCGGTGGCTATGGCAACCCCGTGATTGGCCACAAAACAGATCTCGAGTACCTGACGCCTGCTGCAGCGCGAACCTGGTACCAGACCTGGTACCTGCCCAACAACGCCACACTGGCAGTATCAGGCGACATTACCCTGGCACAGCTGCACAACCTGGTAAGTCGGCACTTCGCAGCGATCCCAGCCAAGCGCCTGCCAGCGCGAGAAGCCCCCAGCGCGCCACCGTTGCAGGATCGACGCCACCAGACGCTACGACTACCGGGCCAGTACACAGGCACTATCCTCAGTTTCAACCTCCCCAGCCAATGTACTGCGCAGTCCGGCGAGCAGGCTTATGCCTTGCGGCTGCTGCCCGATCTGCTTGCCGACGGACACAGCAGCACCCTGCAGCAACGACTGGTTCTGGACGACCCGATACTGCAGGCCCTACGCCCCGAATACGAACCCTGGCAGCGCGGGGACAGCTTGCTCGCGCTCTACGCCTTCTGCAGTCCACAAATAACGCCGGAGACTGCAGCCGAGAGGCTGATGCTGGAAATCGAAGCCTTTCGCCAGTCGGCTCCTTCCAGGCAGGACCTGCAGCGCGCCAAGGCCCGCCTGCTGGCCAGGCAGTTGTTCGAGAGGGACGACATCGACAATCAGGCACAGGCCATCGGCAAACAGGCCGCCTGCGGCCTGGACCCGATTGCGCTGGAAAATGAGCGTCACGCCATCGAAGCCGTGACAGCCGAACAGGTAGGCCAGGCTGCCCTCGAGTTCCTGACTGAATCCCGTGCCGCCATCACTTTCATGCACCACAAGGAAAGCGCTCATGAATGACTCGACTGCGCCGCAGAAGCCTGCCGAAGCCCCCAGCCTTTACGGTGGGCTGATCTCTGCCCAAGGGCTTGACCTGGATCGGTTTGCGTCCATCCAGACGCAAGTACAAGCCTGGACGACAGAAACGGGCACAACCGTAAAATTCGTCGAAGCCCGCGGGTTGCCTATCGTCGACCTGATACTGAGGTTCCGGGCCGGCTCCGTACAGGACACTGCGCAACCCGGCCTGGCAGCCTTGACGTTGTACATGCTCGACGAAGGCAGCCATCAGTACACGGCCACTCAACAGGCCGAGCATATCGAGCGCCTGGGTGCGATCATCGCAAAGCAGATGCGTCTGGAGCATGCAACGCTGAGCCTGCGCAGCCTCACTACACCGGCCGTGCTAGAGCCCGCCTTGGCGCTTTTCACCGACCTCGTGGCTAATCCTGCGTTCACCTCCTCTGCTCTGGAGAAGATCAAAAAGCAGTTGCTGCATAGCAGCGCTGCACGCGAGCGACGCCCTGAATTGAGAGCGCGTAGCGAAGCCTTCCGCCACCTGTTCCGCGGCCATCCTTATGGCCGCCCTCTGGGCGTCACCGAAGAGGGTGTAGCGGCGGTTACCCCAGACGACCTGCGGGTGTTTCATCAACGCGCCTATTGCGCCAGCAACCTGGAGATGGTCGTGGTCGGCGACCTGTCCCTGGCAGAGGCTCAAGCTCTCTCGCGTCAGGTCAGTCAGGCTCTGCCACAAGGCTGGACGGCGATAGATTTGCCCGCTGTCCCAGCCGCCACTCCCGCGACCATCAGCATTGAACAGCCCGGCACGAGTAGCGCTGTCCTGCTGGCACTTCCCTTGAACCTGCCCGCCAACGATCCGCAGTTCCCGGCCCTGGTGCTGGCCAGCGATGTGCTGGGAGAAGGACTCGAATCGCGCTTGATGGTCGAACTGCGCGAACGCCGCGGCCTCACTTACGGCGTGTACAGCCATTTATCGCCATTACGGGCAGGCGGTTTGTTCACCGTTGAATGGGAGATCGCACCCGCCCATGTCGAAGGCACTGAGGAACTGGTAATGACCGTGCTGCGAGATTTCATCGAACAAGGGCCGACCGAAGCTGAATTGCAATTGGCACGCAAACAGCTGGAAGGGCAATTGCTGCGCGGTGTCGCTCAGAACAGGCGCCTGGCAGCACTGCTCGCGGAGCTGAGCCATCAACGTCAACCTGACAACCATCTCAACACCTACATCGAGCGCATCAACAGCTTGTCTCCGGCAGATGTGCGCGCCGCCATGCAACGGCATCTCGACCTAAGCTACAGGGTAAAGGTCAATGTCGGCCCAAGTGTCGAGCAGCAACCTCTGCCAGCCCCCGACCAATAGGGCAGGTACAGCGGCAAGGTTTCATGGCACTCTACGCAGGCACATCACGAGTCGCCCAGCATGCCCAGTCTCACCGCCACGTTCCGCCCGGCCATCGGCCTGTCCAACCCCCACCTGCAAACCCTGTGGGGGCCGCTGTGGCGCAAGCTGCCGGAGCTGGAGCGAAGCCGCGAACGCCTGTGGCTGGCCGATGGTGATTTTCTCGACCTCGACTGGCATGGCCCGCATAGCCCGGATGTGCCGCTGGTGCTGGTGTTGCATGGGCTGACTGGCTCCTCCCACTCACCGTATGTCAAAGGCTTGCAGCAGTCGCTGCAAGCCCGGGGCTGGGCCAGTGTGGCGGTGAACTGGCGCGGTTGTTCGGGCGAACCCAACCTGTTGCCGCGAAGCTACCACTCCGGGGCCAGCGAAGACCTCGCCGAGGTGATCGCGCACCTGCATGCCCAACGCCCTCTGGCGCCACTGTATGCGGTCGGTTACTCGCTGGGCGGCAATGTACTGCTCAAATACCTGGGGGAAAGCGGCGCTGCCAGCCAGTTGCAAGCGGCGGTGGCGGTTTCGGTGCCGTTTCGTCTGGACCAGTGCGCCGACCGTATCGCCCAGGGTTTTTCCAAGGTGTACCAAGCGCATTTCATGCGCGAGATGATGGCCTACCTGCAGGTAAAGCAACGGCACTTTCGTGATCGCGGCCATCACGAAGGCCTGGCCGCGCTCGACCGGCTGGGGCCGCTGGGCAGGCTGAAGACCTTCTGGGATTTCGATGGCAAGGTCACTGCGCCGCTCAATGGCTTCAGCGATGCCCACGATTACTATCGCCGTTCATCAAGCCGGTTTTATCTGGGGGAAAACCGCACACCAACGCTGATCATCCACGCCGCCGATGACCCGTTCGTGTTCGGCCACAGCCTGCCCACAGCCAGTGAACTGGCAGCACAGACTCAGTTCGAGCTGCATGAACGGGGTGGGCATGTCGGGTTTGTCGACGGCAGCCTGCGGAATCCAGGCTATTACCTCGAGCGGCGGATTCCGCAGTGGCTCATCGACGGTCAGTGATTATTCGCCAGTCGCCACGCCATGCTTGGGATCATTGATCCACTCACTCCACGAGCCAGCGTACAGCTTGCCCAAGGGATACCCCGCCAGGGCCATGGCAAACAGGTTATGGCAGGCCGTCACCCCTGATCCGCAATAGGCCACCAGTTGTTCAGGAGCACGCCCGGCCAGCTTCTCGGCAAAGCGCTGCTTGAGCTGTTGCGGCGCCAGGAAACGGCCATCGGCACCGAGGTTCTCGTTGAAGGCGGCGCACTGGGCGCCCGGAATATGCCCTGCTACGGGATCGATCGGCTCGACTTCGCCCCGGAAGCGCGGCAACGCACGGGCATCGATCAGGGTAAGGTCAGGGCTGCCCAGGCGCTTGGCCAGGTGCTCGGCGTCGATCAGCAGCTTCGCGTCCGCCTCGCCGCTGAACGTCCCCTCGCGCTTGGCCGGCGGATCCAGGCTCAGCGGCAGGTGCGCTGCATGCCAGGCCTTGAGGCCGCCATCGAGGATGGCCACGTCGCTGCGCTTGCCCAGCCAGACCAGCAACCACCAGGCCCGGGCAGCGAAGGCGCCCGGGCCATCGTCGTACAGCACCACGGCGCTGTCATCGTCCAGCCCCCACTCACGCAGGCGCTCGCCCAGCCGATGCGGGTCCGGCAGCGGGTGGCGGCCGGTGCGGCCCTTGATGACCGGCCCGCTCAAGTCACGCTCCAGATCAGCAAAATGTGCCCCGGCGATATGCCCCTCGGCATAGCTGCGTTGGCCGTAATCCACATCCTCCAAGGCAAAACGACAGTCGAGGATCACCAGCTTGGGCGAGTCCAGACGCTCTGCCAGCTGTTGCGGGGTGATCAATTGCGCAAGGGGCATGACAATCTCCTGATCGATGGCACGAGGGCCCTGGCTACTGTTCCAGGGCCTGGTTGAACGGAACGTGGAATTCCTGGCACAAGGCGTCCACCGCGCCGCGGGCATTGCTGGTGACAAAACCCAGCTCCAGCACCAGCACCTGATAGACGCCACGTTTGAAGGCTTCTTCACCCAGATGCGCCGAATGCTCGCGCGTGGTGCTGAGAAAACGTACCCATGAAGTCAGCACGATCCAGGCATTGATGGTCAGCGACTCGATCTGCGCAGGCTCCATGGCCAGGATCCCGGCATCGACGAAGCCACGGTAGATTGCCTGGCCCTGGCGCAGACAACGCTCGGAAAAGCGCCGGTAGCGGGCGGCCAGTTCAGGGTCGCTTTCCAGCAGGTGCTCCAGGTCACGGTGCAGGAAACGGTAGTTCCACATCGCCGCGAGCAAGGCCTTGAGGTAGAAGCGTTTGTCTTCGACCGTGGCTGCCCGCCCCTGCGGCGGGCGCAGGAAGCTGTCCACCAACTCTTCGTACTGACTGAACAGCAGGGCGATGATCGCCTGCTTGTTGGGGAAGTGGTAATACAGGTTGCCAGGCGAGATTTCCATATGCGCGGCAATGTGATTGGTACTGACGCTGCGTTCGCCCTGCTGGTTGAACAGCTCCAGGCTGTTCTGCACGATGCGCTCTCGGGTCTTCATGCGCGGGGCCATGCTCAGCTCCCAGTCTGCGGGCTTTCGAAAGGGCCATCTTACGGTGAATCACAGCGCTGGTGCACGGGTCTGGCCTGTGAAAAAAGTCGCACCATGGTACGAATTAGAGTATAGGCTCTAGGAACTCCAAGCCCTGACGGGAGACCACCGTGACCTCGCCCATCGCCTTGCCTCCTGTGCAATCCGACACCGACCTTGCAGCGACGTTCGCCACTCAGCGCCAGGCCTTTGCCGGTAACCCCATGCCCCCTGCGGCACAGCGACGGCAGTGGCTGAAGAGCCTGCGCGAGGCATTGCTGGCGGACCAGCAAGCGCTGATCGAAGCGATCGATGCCGACTTCACCGGCCGCAGTGCCGACGAAACGCTGTTGGCCGAGCTGCTCCCGTCGGTGCAAGGCATTCGCCATGCCGAGCGCCACCTGCAACGCTGGATGCGTCCGGCCCGCCGCGCGGTGGGCCTGGCTTTCCAGCCGGCCAGCGCACGGGTGCTGTACCAGCCATTGGGCGTGGTTGGCATCATCGTGCCGTGGAACTACCCGCTGTTCCTCGCCATCGGCCCGCTGACCTGCGCCCTGGCTGCCGGCAACAGGGTCATGCTCAAGCTGAGCGAAGCCACACCGGCAAGTGGCGCAGCACTCAAAGCACTCATTGCCAGGGTTTTTCCCGAAGACCTGGTCAGCGTGGTGCTCGGCGAAGTCGAGGTCGGCCAGGCATTCGCCCGCCTGCCGTTCGACCACCTGCTGTTTACCGGTGCCACCAGTATCGGCCGCCAGGTCATGCTGGCTGCCGCGCAAAACCTGACCCCGGTGACCCTGGAACTGGGCGGCAAGTCCCCGGCCATCGTGTCTGCCAGCGTGCCGCTGGACACCGCCGCCGAGCGCATCGCCTTCGGCAAGACCCTCAATGCTGGCCAGACCTGCGTCGCTCCCGACTATGTGCTGGTGCCCCGTGAGCGCCTGAACGACTTTGCCACGGCCTATCGCAACGCGGTGAAGCGCATGTACCCACACATCGCAGACAACTCCGACTACAGCGCCATCATCAACCCCCGCCAGTTGCAGCGCCTGCAGCACCTGCTGGATGACGCCCGCAGCAAGGGCGCCCAGGTGCTCGACCTGTACCCCGACGAGTCGCGCCAGGGCCGACGCCTGCCGCCACACCTGCTGACCCGGGTGAACGACAGCATGCAGGTGATGCAGGACGAGATCTTCGGCCCGCTGCTGCCGCTGGTGCCTTACGACCACCTCGACGAGGCCCTGGCCTATATCAATCAACGCCCGCGTCCCTTGGCGCTGTACTACTTCGGCTACGACCGCAGCGAACAGCAGCACGTGCTGCAGCACAGCCATTCCGGCGGCGTGTGCCTGAACGACACCCTGCTCCACGTGGCTCAGGACGACTTGCCGTTCGGTGGTATCGGCCCCTCCGGCATGGGCCACTACCATGGCCACGAAGGCTTCCTGACCTTCAGCAAGGCCAAGGCAGTGCTCGCCAAGCAGCGCTTGAATGTCGCGCGGCTGATCTACCCGCCCTATGGCAAGGCCTTGCAGCGCTTGGTCTACAAGCTGTTCATCCGCTGATGCAGCGCCGTGACCTGCTGCGTTTCAGCTTGGGCGCCAGCCTGTTCCTGAGCACCGCCAGCCTGGTCGGCTGCAGCGCGCAAACGCCCGCAGCCGGCTATCAGGTGCTGCGCGACGATGACTTGCCAGCGCTGCTTGCGCTGATTCCGGTGGTGCTCGCCGGCACCTCGGCGGACGACGAACTGGTGCTGCACAGCCTCGACCACAAGTTGGCTGCGCTGTCGCCGGAGATGCTCAAACTCACCCGGCAATTGTTCGACGTACTCAACCTGCCGCTGACCCGCGGCCCTTTGACCGGCGTCTGGGGGGCCTGGGAGCAGGCCAGCGGCACGCAGGTAACCGCCTTCCTGCAGCGCTGGCAGGACAGCTCGCTGAACCTGCTGCGCATGGGCCATGCCTCACTGCTGCAACTGCTGCAAATGGCCTGGTACGAGCGCCCGGAAGCCTGGGCCGCGTGCGGCTACCCCGGCCCCCCGAAGATCTGACAATAAGAGCATCCTCAATGCCAGTAACCGACCCGTTTCGCCAAGGCCTCGAACGCGGCTGGATCACCCATGACGGCTCACGCCTGGAACACGACCTGACACTGGAGGCCGATATCGCCGTGATTGGCAGTGGTGCCGGCGGCGCTACCAGTGCGCAGATGCTCAGCGCCGCTGGCTACAAGGTCCTGCTGATCGAGGAAGGCCCGCTGAGGACCAGTTCTGACTTCCATCTATTGGAAGACGAGGCCTACGCCAGCCTCTATCAAGAAGGCCTGGGGCGAATGAGCAAGGATGGCGCCATCACCATCCTGCAAGGCCGCGCGGTGGGCGGGACCACGCTGATAAACTGGACGTCGAGCTTTCGCACGCCACCGCAGACGCTGATGCACTGGGCTGCAGCGCATGGCGTCACGGGCTTGGGCGAACAGGAGATGCGGCCTTGGTTCGAGCGTATCGAGCGCGACCTGGGTATCACGCCCTGGGCAATGCCGGCCAATGCCAACAACGACGTACTGCGGCGCGGCTGTGAACGACTCGGCTACCGGTGGGCAGTGATCCCGCGCAATGTGCGTGGCTGCTGGAATCTTGGCTACTGCGGCATGGGCTGCCCGGTTAATGCCAAGCAGTCGATGCTGGTCACGCGCATCCCGGCAACCCTCGACAAGGGCGGTGAACTGCTCTACCTGGCCCGGGCCGATCGCTTCGAACACAATGGCGGGCGTATCGCCGGGCTGCAGTGCCAGGCGCTGGATGCTCACGGCGTGCACCCTACCGGCCGGCAGGTCAGCGTGCGCGCCCGTCATTACATCGTCGCCGGTGGCGGCATCAACAGCCCGGCCCTGCTGCTGCGTTCCAAGGCCCCCGACCCGCATGGCCGCCTGGGCAAACGGACTTTCCTGCACCTGGTCAACTTCAGCGCTGCACGTTTCGACGCGCGTATCGACCCTTACTACGGCGCTCCGCAATCGATCTACAGCGACCACTTCCAGTGGCAGGGCGGCGTCGACGGGCCGGTGGGCTACAAGCTTGAAGTGCCGCCCCTGCACCCGGCCCTGGCCAGCACCCTGCTCGGCGGATACGGCATCGACAATGCCCGGCGCATGGCCGAGCTGCCGCACACTCACGTCATGCTGGCCTTGCTGCGCGACGGCTTTCACCCCGACAGCACGGGCGGGGCGGTGGAGCTGCGCGGTGACGGCTCACCCGTGCTGGATTACCCGCTCAGCGATTATCTGCGAGACGGCCTGCGCCGCGCCTATCACAGCATGGCGCAAATCCAGTTCGCTGCAGGCGCCACGCAGGTCACGCCGGTGCACAGCGACGCACGCGCCAGTGCCAGCCTGGTCGAGGCCCAGCGTGTGATCGACGCCTTGCGCCTGGAACCGTTCCGCACCCGGCTTGGCAGTGCCCATGTCATGGGCGGCTGTGCAATGGGCGACGATCCGCGCCAGGCGGTCTGCGACAGCCTGGGCCGCCATCATCAGCTGGAAAACCTCTCTGTCCACGATGGTTCGCTGTTCCCGACCAGCATCGGCGCCAACCCGCAGTTGTCGGTGTACGCCATCAGCGCCCGGCTGACCGAGGCCTTGGCTGCCCGCCTGGCACAGAGTGCATGACAACAAATGCACGCCCTGTCTATAGTGCCATCAGCCGGCCGCATGACTTGGCCGGGCGCAAGCGCTGCGCTACCATCCGACTCCCCAACGCACTCCAGCCAGGATGACGCGATGAACCGAGTGTTGTACCCGGGTACTTTCGACCCCATTACCAAAGGCCATGGCGACCTGGTCGAGCGCGCTTCGCGCCTGTTCGACCACGTGATCATCGCAGTGGCGGCCAGCCCGAAGAAAAACCCCCTGTTCCCGCTGGAGCAACGGGTCGAGCTTGCCCGTGAGGTCACCAAGCACCTGCCCAATGTCGAAGTCATCGGCTTCTCGTCGCTGTTGGCGCACTTCGCCAAGGAACAAGGCGCGAACGTGTTCCTGCGCGGCCTGCGCGCAGTATCGGACTTCGAGTACGAGTTCCAGCTGGCGAACATGAACCGGCAATTGGCGCCCGACGTCGAAAGCCTGTTCCTCACGCCTTCGGAGCGCTATTCGTTCATTTCCTCGACGCTGGTGCGGGAAATAGCTGCGCTGGGCGGCGATATCAGCAAATTCGTCCACCCTGTGGTGGCCGAGGCGCTGACCGAACGCTTCAAGAAGTAACCTCGAACGCCTGATCATCGCGCCCGCGTGCACTGCGGGCGCGAATGCGGCACAATTGTGCCCAAAGCGTTGAACATGCCCGGGCGATGCGCCCCGGCCGGAGTCCCCATGTCCCTGATCATCACCGACGATTGCATCAACTGCGACGTCTGCGAACCCGAGTGCCCGAACGAGGCCATCTCCCAAGGCGAAGAGATCTACGTGATCGACCCGAACCTGTGCACCCAGTGCGTGGGTCACTATGACGAGCCGCAGTGCCAGCAGGTCTGCCCGGTCGATTGCATCCCGCTGGATGAAGCGCACCCGGAAACCCAGGAAGAGCTGATGGCCAAGTACCGCCGCATCACCGGCAAGGCCTGATCACAGGCGGCTAGCGCTGGCAGCGCGGGCAGAACACGCTCGCCCGCTGCCCCAGCTTTACCTCGCGCAAGGTCGTGCCGCACAGCTTGCATGGCATTGCGCCCCGCCCGTAGACGAACAATTCCTGCTGGAAGTAGCCCGGCTGCCCGTCGCCACCGATAAAATCGCGCAAAGTCGTACCGCCTTGCTCGATGGCCGCGGCCAACACCCGTTTGATCTCGATCGCCAGCTTCAGGTACCGCGCGCGGGAAATCGCGCCCGCCTCGCGGCGCGGGTCGATTCCCGCCGCAAACAGCGCCTCGGTCGCGTAGATGTTGCCCACCCCGACCACCACCGCGTTATCCATGATGAACGGCTTCACCGCCATCGAACGCCCGCGTGACAGCTGGAACAGCCGCTCGCCGTCAAACAGCTCGGTCAACGGCTCTGGCCCCAGCCGCAGCAAAAGCTCATGCTTGAGCGGGTCGAGGCTCCAGAGCATGGCACCGAACCGGCGTGGGTCGGTGTAGCGCAGCATCATCCCCGATTCCAGTTCGATATCGACATGTTCGTGCTTGGCCGCTGGCAAGCCCAGCTCCACCAGGCGCAGGTTGCCCGACATGCCCAGGTGGCTGATCAAGGTGCCGACCTCGGCGTTGATCAACAGGTACTTGGCCCGCCGCTCGACGCTGACGATGCGCTGCCCGGACAGGCGTACGTCGAGGTCCTCGGGTATCGGCCAGCGCAGGCGAGGGTCTCGCACCACCACGCGGCTGACACGCTGGCCTATCAGATGGGGCGCAATCCCGCGCCGGGTAGTTTCGACTTCTGGTAATTCCGGCATGGATCAGTGCCCGCCCAGCTCACGAATATTCTGTTTCAGGGTCTCGAAGTCGTACTCCGACAAACCGATATAGTCCAGCACCAGCGGGCCGACCACGTTCCACTCATGATCGACGCTCTGATTGCCCAGCACACGGTACGAAGCGCAGATGTTCTCGGCCATCTTCAGCACGGCCAGCAGGTTCTTCAACTGGCTCTGGGTATTGCGCGACGAGTCTTCGCGGAAGACCGCCAGGGCGTTGTGGTGGTTGGCGATGGCCCCGCTGATGTGCTCCGGCAGGCGCCAGGACTTGGCCGTGAAATAGCCGACCACGGCATGGTTGGTGTTGAAGGCGCGGTTCTCGGTGTCGACCACGCGAGTTTCCTCTCCAGCCTTGGCGTAGGCTTCTTCCAGCACTCGCATGTACTCGGGGAAGCGCTTGAGCATCAGCGGTACGCCGCAGTCATGGAACAGCCCGAGGGTATAGGCCTCGTCGGCGGCCTGGATGCCGGTGCGCTTGGCCAGCGTCAGGCAGGTCATGGCCACATCCTGGGCGGTGTCCCAGAAGCGGTTGAGGGTGACGATGGTCTCGTCGCTCATCTCGCCCTTGATCGACTGTGCATTGATCAGGTTGATGATCGAACGGCTGCCCAGCAGATTCACCGCTCGCTGGATCGAACCGATCTTGTTCGACAGGCCGAAGTGCGGCGAGTTGACCAGCTTGAGCAAGGCACCGGCGAGGCCTGGGTCCTGGGAAATCAGCTTGGCGATGGTTTCCAGGTCCGGGTCAGGCATGTACTGCTCGAACTGCAGGTCTACC
Organism: Pseudomonas sp. NBRC 111130; assembly: GCF_001320485.1. Lineage (NCBI taxonomy): Bacteria > Pseudomonadati > Pseudomonadota > Gammaproteobacteria > Pseudomonadales > Pseudomonadaceae > Pseudomonas > Pseudomonas sp. NBRC 111130. The sequence continues at coordinate 66,084 of NZ_BCBG01000023.1, read as the reverse complement.
AGGATCTGCGGTTGCGGCGGAATGGTGATGCCTTGCAAGGCTTGCTGGATCTGTTCGGCGCTGAGTTCTTGGGACATACGTGCATACTCGTGAAGGACGACGGGATTCTACCCCCCTAGCGCGCATCGAGACCAATCCGTAAATCCCTGTAGGAGCGGCCTTGTGTCGCGAAAGGGGTGCGAAGCGCCCCCAGGTTTTCAGCTGCGCAGCGGAAATTGCCGGGGCCGCTGCGCGGCCCTTTCGCGACACAAGGCCGCTCCTACAAAGGACGCGCAAGCAGCCAACAGGCTATAATCCCGCTCTTTTTTCCCGGAGCGACGTCATGTCCCTGCCCAGCCTTCGCCTCAAAGCCAATGCCGACCGCCGCCTGCGCGCCGGCCACCTGTGGGTCTACAGCAACGAAGTCGACGTCTCCGCGACCCCGCTGCAAGGCTTCCAGGCCGGCCAGCAGGCGGTGCTCGAAGCTGCCAACGGCAAGCCGCTGGGCATTGTCGCGCTGAGCCCGAACAACCTGATCTGCGCTCGCCTGCTATCGCGTGATATCAAGCTGCCACTGGACAAGTCGCTGCTGGTGCATCGCCTGAACGTCGCCCTGTCCCTGCGCGAGCGCCTTTTCGACCAGCCGTGCTACCGCCTGGTGTACGGCGATTCCGACCTGCTGCCGGGCCTGGTGGTTGATCGCTTCTACGACATCCTCGTGGTGCAGTTGGCCTCGGCCACCATGGAAACGCACAAGGACGACGTGATCGCGGCCTTGATCCAGGTGCTCAAGCCTAGCGGCATCCTGTTCAAGAACGACTCCGCCGCCCGCGACGCCGAAGGCCTGCAGCGCTATGTCGAAACCGTCTACGGCGAAGTGCCGGACTGGGTCCCGCTGGAAGAGAACGGCGTCAAGTTCGAAGCTCCGGTACGTGAAGGCCAGAAGACCGGCTGGTTCTACGACCACCGCATGAACCGCGCGCGCCTGGCACCGTATGTCAAAGGCAAGCGGGTGCTCGACCTGTTCAGCTACATCGGTGGCTGGGGCGTGCAGGCTGGCGCGTTCGGCGCCAGCGAAGTGTTCTGCGTCGATGCCTCGGGCTTCGCCCTGGACGGTGTCGAACGCAACGCCGCGCTGAACGGCATCAGCGAGAAACTGACCTGCATCGAAGGCGATGTGTTCGAGGCGCTGCGCGAGCTGAAGGCCGCCGAAGAACGCTTCGACGTGATCATTGCCGACCCACCCGCCTTCATCAAGCGCAAGAAGGACCTGAAAAACGGCGAAGCGGCCTACCGCCGCCTCAACGAACAGGCCATGCGCATGCTGAGCAAGGACGGCATCCTGGTCAGCGCCTCGTGCTCGATGCACCTGCCCGAGGACGACCTGCACAACATCCTGCTGACCAGCGCTCGCCACCTGGACCGCAACCTGCAGCTGCTCGAGCGCGGCGGCCAGGGCCCAGACCACCCGGTACACCCGGCCATCGCCGAAACCCGCTATATCAAGAGCATCACCTGCCGATTGCTGCCCAACAGCTGATCCGCACGGCCCGGGGGCGCGATGCGCCCCCGGGCCGGTTTTAGAATTCCAGCACCTGCGACGCGATCCCGAAGTACACCAGCACCCCCGCCGCATCGGCGATCGAGGTCACCAGCGGACCACTGGCGGTAGCCGGGTCGAGCTTCAGGCGAGTGAACAGAAACGGCAAGCTCATGCCGATCAGGCTGCCGACCAACACGATCACCAGCATGCTGCTCGCCACGATCAACGCGATGTCAGCGCCACCTCGCAGTGCCCCCAGCGATGCCACCGCCAAGGCCATGGTGCAGCCGAGCGCCAACGCCACGCCACATTCGCGGCCCAGCATGCGCATCCAGTCGCGCATGACCACCTCCCCCGTCGCCAGCGCCCGTACCATCAAGGTGGCCGACTGCGCCCCGGCGTTCCCCCCGCTGTCCACCAACAGAGGCAGGAAGAACACCAGCACGATATGCGCGGCAATGGTTTCTTCAAAAGCGGCGATACCGGCGCCGGAAAACAGGTTGCCGAACACCAGCAATACCAGCCACAACACTCGCTTGCGGTACAGCAGGCCGACGGTGGCATCGCGCAGGTTACCGACGTGATGGGTGATCGATGCACCTTTGTGGAAGTCTTCGGTTGCCTCCTGGCGAAGCTTTTCCAGCGCTTCGCTGGTCTGGCGATGCAAGAGTGGTTCTTTGCAGCGGATGCAGTTACTGCAGACAGAGTACATGCGAGTCTCCAGGCGCCGACGCAGGCACCCGCGAGCCTCGAACGCAGGGGTTCAAGCCTTCGCAAGCCCTGGCGACAGCGCGCTCAGTGCCAATTTGCAAGTTCGCGGAGAACTGAAACTGGGAAGGTCCATTGAGGTGATTTCTCGTGAAGCCGCACATGCGGCGCGGCGGATGATAGCCAGCCCAGCTGGCGAGGTCTGCCCCGCAGGTGGCATCTCAGAAGCGTCCTACAAGAAGCCGGGAATCCCTCCCAAACCACCGTCCAGACACATCTTCATTCCCTCGCCGCGCCAGCGGTGTAGAATCGGCCTATTCATCGCCAGTCATCCCCGGCGGGTTTATGAGCTCTGGCCAAGCACGCGGCGATCCCGCGCGGTCTTGGGCCCCATCCGTGCCAGTGGCAACCGGCCTGCGGTACAAAGGACAAGAGAAGCTCACTCCCCTTTTTGTGACCTGATTAAGCCGCCAGGAGTGTTTCATGCCTGATTATCGTTCCAAGACTTCCACCCAAGGCCGCAACATGGCCGGCGCCCGCGCCCTGTGGCGCGCCACCGGGATGAAGGACGAAGACTTCAAGAAACCGATCATCGCCATCGCCAACTCGTTCACCCAGTTCGTCCCGGGCCACGTGCACCTGAAGGACCTGGGCCAGCTGGTCGCCCGCGAGATCGAACGCGCCGGTGGCGTGGCCAAGGAATTCAACACCATCGCCGTCGATGACGGCATCGCCATGGGCCACGATGGCATGCTCTACTCGCTGCCGAGCCGCGAGATCATCGCCGACGCCGTCGAGTACATGGTCAACGCCCACTGCGCCGACGCCATCGTCTGCATCTCCAACTGCGACAAGATTACCCCCGGCATGCTGATGGCCGCCCTGCGCCTGAACATCCCGGTGATCTTCGTCTCCGGCGGCCCGATGGAAGCCGGCAAGACCAAGCTGGCCAGCCACGGCCTGGACCTGGTCGATGCCATGGTCATCGCCGCCGACTCCACTGCCAGTGACGAGAAAGTCGCCGAGTACGAGCGCAGCGCCTGCCCGACCTGCGGTTCGTGCTCCGGCATGTTCACCGCCAACTCGATGAACTGCCTGACCGAAGCCCTGGGCCTGGCCCTGCCGGGCAACGGTTCGACCCTGGCCACTCACGCCGACCGCGAGCAGCTGTTCCTTACTGCAGGCCGCACCATCGTCGAGTTGTGCAAGCGCTACTACCAGGAAAACGACGAGTCGGTGCTGCCGCGCAGCATCGCCAACTTCAAGGCGTTCGAGAACGCGATGATGCTGGACATCGCCATGGGCGGTTCGACCAACACCATCCTGCACCTGCTGGCCGCAGCCCAGGAAGGTGAAGTCGAGTTCGACCTGCGCGACATCGATCGCCTGTCGCGCAAGGTACCGCAGCTGTGCAAGGTGGCGCCGAACATCCAGAAGTACCACATGGAAGACGTGCACCGCGCTGGCGGCATCTTCAGCATCCTCGGTTCGCTGGCCCGTGGCGGCCTGCTGCACACCGACCTGCCGACCGTGCACAGCCGCAGCATGGAAGAAGCCATCGCCAAGTGGGACATCACCCAGACCGATGACGAAGCCGTGCACACCTTCTTCAAGGCAGGCCCGGCCGGCATCCCGACCCAGACCGCGTTCAGCCAGTCGACCCGTTGGGAAACCCTCGACGACGACCGTGAAAACGGCTGTATCCGCAGCTTCGAGCACGCCTACTCGCAAGAAGGCGGCCTGGCCGTGCTGTACGGCAATATCGCCCTGGATGGCTGCGTGGTGAAAACCGCCGGCGTCGACGAGTCGATCCACGTCTTCGAAGGCACCGCGAAGATCTTCGAAAGCCAGGACAGCGCCGTGCGTGGCATCCTCGCCGACGAAGTGAAGGCCGGCGACATCGTGATCATCCGTTACGAAGGCCCGAAAGGCGGCCCGGGCATGCAAGAGATGCTCTACCCGACCTCGTACCTGAAGTCCAAGGGACTGGGCAAGGCCTGCGCCCTGCTCACCGACGGCCGCTTCTCCGGCGGCACCTCGGGGCTGTCGATCGGCCACGCCTCGCCGGAAGCCGCTGCTGGCGGCGCCATCGGCCTGGTGCGCGACGGCGACAAGGTGCTGATCGACATCCCCAACCGTTCGATCAACCTGCTGGTCAGCGACGAAGAACTGGCCCACCGGCGCATCGAGCAGGACAAGAAGGGCTGGAAACCGGCTGAAGTGCGCCCACGCAAGGTGACCACCGCGCTGAAGGCCTACGCCCTGCTGGCAACCAGTGCCGACAAGGGTGCTGTACGTAACAAGGCGATGCTCGAAGGGCTGTGAGGCTCTGACAGTGTGAAACAAGAACCGGCGCCTTGAGCGCCGGTTCTTTTTGCCTGTACCGGCCTCTTCGCGGGCGCGCCCGCTCCCACAGGTACTGCACAGATTTCAGATACCATGCGATCCCTGTGGGAGCGGGCGTGCCCGCGAAGAGGCCGGTACAGGCACCACAGAACCTACTGAATCTGCTCCGGCGTCACGATCACCCAGTTCTTGTCCGCCGTCACCGGCAACCCTTCCTTGGCCTGCGCCGCCGCGTTCTTCGCGATCATGCCGTTCAACTGGTCCATGTACTTGGCCTTGCGATTTATCCACAGGTGGATGCCGCCCTTGTTCACATCCACGCCATGGAACTGCATGTAACCATCACTGGTTGGCGTATCGCCTCCCACCAACACTGGCTTTTTCCATTCGTCGATGTAAGTCAGGATCGCCGCCTGCTTGCCTGCCATCCAGGTGGCCGGGGTCCACAGGTAAGGCGTCAGCTCCAGCCCTTCGTTGGCCTTGGCGTCATACTGCCCGGCGCTGATCTGCTTGCGCGCCGTGGTCAGCTGGCCGTTGGCGCGGTCCTTGAGCAACAGGCTGACACCAATCACGTTCTGCGGTTTGACGTTGTAGCCGTACTTGGGGTCGGAAGCGACCATGCGCACCAGCTCTTCGGACGCCGCAGAGATCACGTAGACCTCGATGCCGTTCTCCATCAGCTTGTTGTACAGCTCGGCCTGGCCGGTGAAGACTTTCGGCGGCTGTACTTCAATGGTCTTTACCTGGTCGCCTTCGAAGTAGGTGCTGGGGATTGGCTTGTTCAAGGCCATCATCTCATCGACCTGAGCCTTGAGTTCCTTGAGGGTGAAGCCTGCAAAGACCTGCGCGACCCATGGGTAGCAGACCATGTCGTCGATCTCGCACAGCCGGTAGTAGTAACTGAACAGGCTCTCCTTGTGCTCGGCGGTGTCCTTGAACGGGATCAGCTTGAGTGACGCGTCGAGTTTGTCGCGGGTCAGCAGGCCCTTGTTTTCCATGAACGGCAACAGCGCTTCTTCGAGGTCGTAGCGGTAGCTGGTGTTGTCCATGTCGAAGACGGCGTAGTTACCTTTGTTGGCATTGGCGGCAATCATCGCGTCGAGCTGTTTGGCGGCATCAGCAGGCCAATGCTTGAGCTCGGTGGCGAAGCTTTCGACACTGAACAGCAGGGACAAACCCAGGGCGAGGGCTTTCGGAGCGAACTTCATGTGCGAATCTCCTGAAATGACCCGGAAAAACTAGTGCAACATGCGCCGATTCCGGCCTCTCACAACGACCCTGACAGAACCATAAACGTCGTGTTCATTGCTATCCGCGACAGCCTGTTATTCCATATACGACTAAGCAAATTACTTATGGATATAAATTCGTTTCTTTTCAGGCTGTTAGCATTTCCGTTCGCAATCGCTCACCAGAGGCGATGCCTCTTCTGCTTTTTCCTGGAGCTTCAATGAATCTGCCGCTGTCCCTCAACCTGCTGGCGTTCCTGGCCCTGCTGCTAGGCCTGGCGCAAACCGGCCGCACCGATTGGAGCCTGGCCAAGAAAGTCTTGCTGGGCCTGGCGCTGGGCGTCGCGTTCGGCTTGGCCCTGCACAGCATCTACGGCGCCGGCCACCCAGTACTCAAGGCCACTATCAGCTGGCTGGACCTGGTCGGCAACGGCTATGTCGGCCTGCTGCAGATGATCGTCATGCCGCTGATCTTCGCCTCGATCCTCAGCGCCGTGGCCCGTTTGCACAATGCGTCGTCGCTCGGCCGCATCAGCGTGCTGAGCATTGGGACCCTGCTGGTGACCACGGCCATCGCCGCCTTGATCGGTATCGTCCTGACCAACCTGTTCGGCCTGAGTGCCGATGGCCTGGTGGCCGGCGCCCAGGAAAGCGCGCGCATGCAGGTTATCCACAGCGACTATGCAGGCAAGGTTGCCGACCTGAATATCCCGCAGCTGCTGCTGTCGTTCATCCCGAGCAACCCGGTTGGTGACCTGGCACGGGCCAAGCCGACTTCGATCATCAGCGTGGTGATCTTCGCCGTGTTCGTCGGCCTGGCCGCGCTGCAACTGATCAAGGACGACGCCGAGAAAGGCGCGCGCGCCCTGTCGGCCATCGATACCCTGCAGGCTTGGGTAATGCGCCTGGTACGCGTGGTGATGAAGCTCACCCCCTATGGCGTACTGGCGCTGATGACCAAGGTAGTGGCCAGTTCGAACCTGGAAGACATCCTCAAGCTGGGCAGCTTCGTGGTGGTGTCCTACCTGGGCCTGGCGCTGATGTTCGTGGTCCACGGCATCATCCTTGCCGCCACCGGCGTGAGCCCGTTGCGCTTCTTCCGCAAGGTCTGGCCAGTGCTGACCTTTGCCTTCACCAGCCGCTCCAGTGCCGCCAGCATCCCGCTGAACATCGAGGCGCAAACCCGCCGCCTGGGCGTGCCGCAGTCGATTGCCAGCTTCAGTGCATCGTTCGGCACCACCATTGGCCAGAACGGCTGCGCGGGCCTCTATCCGGCCATGTTGGCGGTGATGGTAGCGCCAGCGGTGGGCATCGATACCTTCGATCCGCTGTGGATCGCGACCTTGGTGGCGATCGTGACGCTGAGTTCGGCGGGTGTGGCTGGCGTCGGTGGCGGAGCGACGTTTGCCGCGCTGATCGTGCTGCCGGCCATGGGCTTGCCGGTCGAACTGGTGGCGCTGCTGATTTCGGTGGAACCGCTGATCGACATGGGCCGCACGGCGCTGAACGTGAATGGGTCGATGACGGCGGGCGTGGTGACCAGCCAGCTGCTGAAAGAAACCGACAAGGACGTGCTGGCTGGCGATGAGCATGCCGAGCTGAGCCACTCCTGAGGATAATTGGGGCCGCTGTGCGCCCCTTCGCGGGCACGCCCGCTCCCACATCGGTCCAGTGGGAGCGGGCGTGCCCGCGAAGGGCTGCAAAGCAGCCCCAGCTATCTCAAACCTTGTCCCAAACCTCGAAGTGATAGGCAGGCTTGCCTTCTTCAGCCTGAACCTCACTCGACACCAGCGTCCACTGGCCCTCGTCGAACGCCGGGAACCACGCATCCCCCTCCGGCGCCAGTTCCACCCGCGTCAGGTACATCCGGCTCACCAGCCCCTTCTCCAGCGCCTGCCCATACAGCTGCGCCCCGCCAATCAGCATCAGCTCGCCAACGCCCTGCTCACGCGCCCACTGCTCGGCCCGCGCCACTGCGGCCTCCAGCGAGGCGAACACCTCGGCCCCGGCCAGTTCCAGGCCCGCCTGCCGGCTGACCACGATGTTCAACCGCCCCGGCAACGGCCGGCCCAGCGAATCCCAGGTCTTGCGCCCCATGATGATAGGCTTGCCCAAGGTGGTGGCCTTGAAGTACTTGAAGTCCCCCGGCAGGTGCCAGGGCATGGAGTTGTCGATGCCGATCACGCGGTTCTCGGCGTGAGCCGCGATCAGGCTGAGGGGGAGTGATGTATTCATGCCAGCGAGGATAGCACCGGGCGTGTGGGTTATGCTTCTGCCCTGAACCACGCAATGGAAGACCTTGTGACTGCACCGACTCCACTGGACAAGCGCTGGCTCACCGAAGCGGTACGCCTGCGCGAGGAACACGCAGGCCTGCTGGACGACCAGGAGGCCAACCGCCACGCCCGCCAGCAAGGCGGCGACCTGGCCGCGCGCATCGAAACCCGTGCACTGTGGCTGGCCGAGCGCGATGGCATGACCTCGGCCTTGCGCCACTGGAAGCAAGGCGCACGCCTGGCGCTGCTGGCCCTGATGCTGCTGGCGGTTTTCAGCGGCGCGGGCCTGGCCTTCGCCGCCCTCGGTGACGGCCAGCGCCCGGTCAACGTGTTCTGGGCCCTGGGCAGCCTGCTTGGTTTGAACCTGCTGATGCTGCTGGGCTGGGCCGTGGGCTTTGCCTTGAGCGGCGAGCACGGTGCCAGCCTCGGCCGCCTGTGGCTATGGTTGAGTGAACGCTTCGCCCGCGATGCCAAGGCCGCGCACCTGGCGCCGGCGCTGCTGGTGCTGCTACAACGCCAGCGCCTGAACCGCTGGCTGCTTGGCGCCCTTGTGCACGGCCTGTGGCTGCTGGCGATGGTTGCGGCCGTGGTCCTGCTGCTGACCTTGCTGGCCACTCGTCGATACGGCTTTGTCTGGGAAACCACCCTGCTGGCCGCCGACCCGTTCATTCACCTGACCCAAGCCCTCGGCGCACTGCCCTCGCTGCTCGGCTTCGCCGTACCGGACGAGGCCATGATCCGCGCCAGCGGCGATACCCTCCCCGCTTTGGACATCACCCGCCAAGCCTGGGCCAGCTGGCTGCTCGGCGTGGTGCTGGTGTACGGCCTGCTGCCACGCCTGCTGCTGGCCGGGTTGTGCCTGTGGCGCTGGCGGCAGGGCCGTGCCCGGCTGACGCTCGATCTCAGCCTGCCGGGGTATGCGCAGTTGCGCGACGCCCTGATGCCGCGCAGCGAACGCATCGGCGTGCAGGATGCCGCCCCCGAAGCGCTGCCGCAGTTTCAGGCCGGCCAGCTGGAAAGCGGCAGCAGCGGCGCCTTGCTGGTAGGCCTGGAACTTGACGACCAACGCCCCTGGCCGCCCGCCTTGCCCAGGGCGGTAACCGACGCCGGCGTGCTCGACAGCCGCGAGTCGCGCAACAAGCTGCTCGAACAGCTCAGCCGCTTCCCGCCGGCGCGCCTGGCCATCGCTTGCGACCCATGCCGCTCACCCGACCGCGGCAGCCTGGCGCTGCTCGCGGAGCTGGCACGCAATGCCGGCGCCACCCGCATCTGGCTGCTTCAGGCTGCCCCCGGCCAGGCCCTGGACGCCGAACGCCTGGGCGACTGGCACGACGCGCTAGACCGCCTCGGCCTAACCCATGCCGACACTTCGCCCCTGACCTGGCTGGAGCATGGCCATGACTGAGCCGCTGAAACTGGCCGTGGTCGGCCACACCAATGTCGGCAAGACTTCGCTGCTGCGCACGCTCACCCGCGACGTCGGCTTCGGCGAGGTCTCGCACCGCCCCAGCACCACCCGCCACGTCGAGGGTGCGCGGCTGTCGGTGGACGGTGAACCGCTGCTGGAGCTCTACGACACCCCCGGCCTGGAAGACGCCATCGCCCTGCTCGACTACCTCGAGCGCCTGGAGCGCCCCGGCGAACGCCTGGACGGCCCGGCCCGCCTCGAACGCTTCCTGCAAGGCAGCGAGGCACGCCAGCGCTTCGAGCAGGAAGCCAAGGTGCTGCGCCAGCTGCTGGCCAGCAATGCCGGCCTGTATGTGATCGACGCCCGCGAACCGGTACTGGCCAAGTACCGCGACGAACTGGAAGTGCTGGCCAGCTGCGGCAAGCCGCTGTTGCCGGTGCTGAACTTCGTCGCCAGCAGCCGGCACCGCGAGCCGGAATGGCGTGAAGCCCTTGCCCGGCTTGGGCTTCACGCATTGGTGCGGTTCGACAGTGTGGCCCCGCCAGAGGATGGCGAACGCCGTCTGTACGAGAGCCTGGCCCTGCTGCTGGAAGACGCCCGACCGGCCCTGCAACGGCTGATCGACGACCAGCAAGCCCAGCGCCTGGCACGCCAGCACAGCGGCAAGCGGCTGATCGCCGAACTGCTGCTCGACTGCGCCGCCTGCCGGCGCAGCGTCGAGGCCGAGCCGGCAGCTGAAGCCAGGGCCATCGAGGCCCTGCGCCAGGATGTACGCCAGCGTGAGCAGCGTTGCGTGGAGGCGCTGCTCAAGCTGTATGCCTTCCGCCGTGAGGATGCCAATGCCGGTGATTTGCCGTTGCTGGACGGGCGCTGGGGCGATGACCTGTTCAATCCCGAGACCCTGAAACTGCTGGGTGTACGTTTGGGTAGCGGCGTGGCGGCCGGGGCTGCAGCCGGGGCCGGCGTTGACCTGCTGGTTGGCGGCCTGACCCTCGGCGCTGCCGCGCTGGCGGGGGCAATTGCCGGTGGCGCGCTGCAGACGGCGCGCAACTATGGGTCGCGGCTCATGGGCAAGCTGAAGGGCCAGCGCGAGCTGACGGTGGATGACACGGTGCTGCGGCTGCTGGCGTTGCGTCAGCAGCAGTTGATGGTGGCACTGGATGGCCGCGGACATGCGGCCCAGGACAGCATCCGGCTGGGCGAACTGGATGAGAAGGCCTGGCGTGAGGGGAAGCTGCCGGAGGCCTTGAGCAAGGCGCGTGCGCATCCGCAATGGTCGACGCTCAACCCTGGGGCGAAGCTCAATCAGGCTGAGCGGCAGGAACAGCTGGAGGCATTGGTTTCACAGATCTGATTCAGCAGGTCCGGCCCCTTCGCGGGCACGCCCGCTCCCACAGGTATTGTGTGGTCCCTGTGGGAGCGAGCGTGCCCGCGAAGGGGCCGGTACAGGCAACCTTCAGAGCGAGGCCAGTGCCTTCTCTTTCAGCAGCCCCAGGTCCATCACCGGCACCCCGACCTCCTTGGCCATCTCGTCCCACTCGCGCATCCGCAAACTGACCTCGAACAGCGGATCGCGCTCGAAGGCATCTGCCTCGTCAGCGCTCATGACCCCACCTTGATATTCCAGCGTCCGCCGGCTCGCCTCGCTCAACCGTTGGTAATACCCCGGCTGGCGCAAAGTCAGATAACGCTTGGCCTCCACGTGATACTGCACCAGCCGCGCCATGCGCTCGCCAAAGCCACAACGGCGCAGGTACTCGGCACCGATGCGCTCGTGGCTGACCACGCCATAGCCCCCCATGCTGGCGTCGCCGCCGCACAGGTGGCCAATGTCGTGGAAGAACGCCGCCAGCACCACTTCATCGTCGTAACCCTCGGCCATGGCCAGCTGCGCAGCCTGGGACATGTGTTCGAGCTGGTTGATGGCTTCACCGATGTAGTCGTCGCTGCCATGCTGCTCATACAAGTTGAACAGCTTGTCGATGGTCTGGGCTGGCGTAAGCATTGGCTTCACTCCTGGGCTTTTTCTTATTGCTGCGCCACTTTCTCCGACTTGCCGTCATAGCGCTTGCGCCATTCAGTGAGGATCTCGTCGCGGTTCTTCGAGGCCCAGGCAAAGTCGTTCTTGATCAGGCGCTGTTCATAGTCGGCCGGCAGCTCGGTCTGCGGCTTGGCGATGCCTGGCGCGGCCAGTACGGCAAAGTTGTCCTTGTACAGCTCCATGGCCGCCGGGCTTGCCGAGAAATCGGCCAGGCGCTTGGCTGCGTCAGCCTTCGGTGAGCCCTTGATCACGGCGGTCGCCTCGATCTCCCAGCCCAGGCCTTCCTTCGGCAGCACGATGTCCAGCGGCGCGCCCTGGCGCTTGAGCTGCACGGCCGGGTACTCGAACGAGATACCGATCGGGAACTCGCCCGCCGCCGCCAGCTTGCACGGCTTGGAACCGGAGTGCACGTACTGGCCGATGTTCTGGTGCAAGGCGTCCATATACGCCCAGCCTTGCGGCTCGCCGAAGGTCTGCAGCCAGGCGCTGACGTCGAGGAAGCCGGTACCGGAGGAAGCCGGGTTAGGCATGACGATCTTGCCTTTGTACTCAGGCTTGGTCAGGTCCTGCCAGCTCACTGGCTTGGTCAGGCCTTGCTTCTCGGCTTCGACGGTGTTGAAGCAGATGGTCGCGGCCCACACGTCCATGCCGACCCAGGCTGGCGGGTTGGCCGCATCGCGGTAGTTCGCGGAGATCTTGCCCAAATCTTTCGGCGCGTAGGCTTCGAGCATGCCGTTCTGGTCGAGGATGGCCAGGCTGGAGGCGGCCAGGCCCCAGACCGCGTCGGCTTGCGGGCGGTCTTTCTCGGCCAGCAGCTTGGCAGTGATGATGCCGGTGGAATCACGCACCCACCTGATCTCGATGTCCGGGTTGGCCTTTTCGAAGCCCTGCTTGTAGCTCTTGAGCTGCTCGGCTTCCAGGGCGGTATAGACGGTCAGCTGGGTGGCTGCGGCCGAAGCCTGCAGGCTGAAAACGGCGGATACGGCAGCGGCAAGGGCGAGGGGCTTGAACATGATGCGTTTCCTGTGGGAGTGGGCAGTCGGTCAATGGCCTGGGGCGCGCTGGCGCCAGGCCTGGGAGCGGCGCAGCAGGCCGCGTGAAGCACCGGCCAACAGCAGAGAAGCAGCGGCGCTGGTCAGCAGGATCAGGGTCGACATGGCGGCCGCGCCGCCAACGTTGCCGGCATCGTCCATGTTCAGCACGGCGACGGCGGCGAGGATGGTGTCGGGGCTGTAGAGGAAGATCGCTGCCGACACGGTGGTCATCGCCGAGACGAACAGGTAGCGGATGATGTCCAGCAGCGCCGGCAGGCAGATCGGCACGGTAACCCGCACGAAGTGCTTGTACAGCGGCGCCTTGAGCGACAGCGCGGCGGCCTCGAACTCGCCGTCGAGCTGGCGCAGCGCGGTGGCGGCAGTCATCTGCGCGGTGGTCAGGTAGTGGGCGATGGTGCACAGCACCAGCAGCGCCATGCCGCCATAGAACACATGCAACGGGTTGCTGCTGAGGTTGAAGAAGAACACGTAGCCCAGGCCCAGCACCAACCCAGGCACCGCCATGGGGATGAAACTGAGCAGGCGCAGGGCCTGGTTGAGCAGGCGCTGCCCTTGGGTTTTCTCCATCAGGTAGGCGCCGGTGAAGATCACGATGCTACCGATCAGGGCGGTGCACAGGGCCATGGTCACGCTGTTGCGGTAGGCCAGCCAGCCGCCACCGGCGGTGTCGTCGAACATGTAGTGCTTGAACGACAGGGTCAGGTTATATGGCCAGAAGGTCACCAGCGACGCGTACACCGCCATGCCGATCACCACCAGCAGGGCCGCGCAAACCAGCAGCACGATGGCCAGGAAGCAGGTATCCCGGCAGCGCGATGGCTTGGGCTCGAAAACCTGGGCGCGGCCGCTCATTGCTTCTGCCTGGCGCCGACGGAGCCAGGCATCGACGCCGAAGCTGAGCAGCGCTGGCAGCAGCAACACCATGCCGATCAACGCACCGCGGCCGAACTGCTGCTGGCCGACCACCGCCTTGTAGGCTTCCAGCGCCAGCACCTGGTAGTCGCCACCGACCACGACCGGCACGCCGAAGTCGGTGATGGTCAGGGTGAACACCAGGCAGAACGCGGCGAACAGCGCCTGACGCGTGGCGGGCCAGGTGATGCTGCAGAACGCCCGCCAAGGCCCAGCGCCCATGCTCGATGCCGCGTCGAACAGTCGTGCGTCGGCCAGCGCCAGGGCCGAGAGCAGGATCATCAGCGCATGGGGGAAGGTGTAGATGGCCTCGCCGAGCACTATGCCCCAGAAACCGTAGATGTTGTCGCTGAGCAGGCTACGCAGCACGCCCTGGTTGCCGAACAGGTAGACCAGCGCAATCGCCGGGAGCATCGACGGCGCCAGCAGCGGCAGCAGCGAGATGCCGCGCCACAGGCCCTTGGCCGGGATCAGCGTACGCTGCAAGGCGTAAGCGAACAGGTACGCCAGCGGCACCACGATGGCCGCCACCGTGCACGCCACCGACAGACTGTTGCCGATCAGCCAGTGGAAGTTTTCGCTGGCGAACAGTTCGCGGGCGGCCCACCAGCCTCCACCTTGGCCGGCTTCGCCGCTGAAGCCTTTCCAGAATATGGCCAGCAGCGGCAGCACCACGGCCAGCAGCAACAGGATCAACAGCAGGCTCTTGCCACCGATGACGAACAGGCGGTCACCCAGGGCGACGTCGCGGCGTCGCGCATCCTTGGGCTGGGTCAACGGCAGGGACATTGGCGTGGCCATTTCAGGCAAACACCTGGAGGCTCTGCGGCGGCAAGGCCACCCAGATATCCTGCGAACCCAGGCGTGGCATGGCTTCCGGCGCCAGTTCGGCGAGCAACGCATGACCCGGCAGGGCCTTGAGCTCGAAGCTCATGCGGCAGCGGTTGCCCAGGAACGTGATTTCGCGAACCTTGGCCGGGAACAGGTTTTCCTCGTGCATCACCGGGTTCACTGTGATTGCCTCCGGGCGGCAGAACAGCCGGCCACTGCGGGCGGTACCCGCGTTGGTCGCCAGGCGCATGCCCATGGCGCCGACCTGGGCGTGGCTGTCGCTACTGCGCTGGAACGGCAGCCAGTTGCCCTGGCCGACGAACTCGGCGACGAACGGCGTGGCCGGCTGGTCGTAGATTTCCTGCGGGGTCGCGTATTGCTCGACCTGGCCGTTGTTCATCACCGCAATGCGGTCGGCCATGAGCATGGCTTCGTCCTGGTTGTGGGTAACCATCAATGTGGTGATACCCAGTTGGCGCTGCAACTGGCGCAGCTCGGTGCACAGGTGCTCACGTACCCGGGCATCCAGCGCCGACATCGGTTCGTCGAGCAGCAGCAGCGAGGGTGATGGCGCCAGCGCACGGGCCAGGGCCACACGTTGCTGCTGGCCGCCGGACAGTTGACCGGGGTATTTCTTTTCGCTACCGGACAGGCCAATCAGTTCGAGCATTTCTGCGACACGCTGACGGCTTTCGTCGCGGCTGGTGCCGGTCAGGCCGTAGGCGATATTGGCTTCGACGGTCAGGTTGGGGAACAGCGCGTAGGACTGGAACAGGATGCCGTAGTCGCGGGCCTGGGGGGGCAGTTCGGAGATGTCGCGCTCACCGATGTACAGTGCACCGCGGTCCTGGCGTTCAAGGCCGGCAATGCAGCGCAGCAGGGTGGTCTTGCCGCAACCGGACGGGCCGAGCAGGCAGACCAGTTCACCGGCGGCGATGTCCAGGGACACATTGTTCAACGCCGTAAAGGCACCGAAACGCTTGTGGATACCGCGCACTTTCATCTGTGCGCCCGGAGTGGCGTGGTTCATGGCAAGGCCTCATCGAACAAGTGAGGGCCATGCTAGGAAGGCTGTGCGAAGGTTCTGTGGCTTTAGGGCAAAAGCCGGTGATAGTGGTATAGGCAGATTTTGTATGGCTTTCGGACCTCTTCGCGGGCACGCCCACTCCCACAGGGACTGCGCAGAATTCAAAAGCTGTGCGGTCCTTGTGGGAGCGGGCGTGCCCGCGAAGCAAGCAACACCGATCTAGAACTGTGAACCCACCACTTCCTGCGCCACGCCAAGGAACGCCGCAGGCAGCCGGGCCTGACGCCGCTCCTTCAGGCAATACAGGTACTCATGCATCACCGGCGCATTCTTCAGTGCCAGCACCCGCAGCTCGGGGTTGTGCGGCACCTCATGCCGGGCAATCACGCTGATGCCGATATTGCGCAGCACTGCCTCGCGGATGGACTCGCGGCTGCCAATCTCCAGCAATGCCCCGGCCTTGATCCCGGCCTCCAGCATCATCTGCTCGGTCAGCTTGCGCGTGGTCGAGCCCTTCTCGCGCATCAGCAGGCAATGCCCTGCCAGCACCTCGATGGATACCGCCTGCCGATGCGCCAACGGATGATTGCGATGCACCGCCACCACCAGCGGGTCGGTGCCCAACACCCGTCGCACCAGCCGGGCATCTTCCACCAGCTGCGACGAGGCGGCGATATCCACCCGGTAGTCTTCGAGCATCTCCAGCACTTGCTGCGAGTTGCCGATCTCCACCGTCAATTCGACGTGGGGCAGGCGCTCGCGAAAGATCTTCACCAGGTCGAGGATGTAGTAGGGCGCGGTGGCAGCGATGCGCAAACTGCCCTGGGCCTGGCCGCTGTTACGCAGCTCGAACTCGATGTCGGCCTCTTGCTGCAGCAGCGCCTTGACCATTGGCAACAGCCGCACGCCCTCCTCGCTCAACACCAGGCGCCGACCGCCGCGGTAGAACAGCTCCACCGCATAGTGGCTTTCCAGGCTGCGGATCTGTGTTGTCACCGTCGGCTGGCTGAGCCCGAGTTTCTTCGCCGCCAGGGTGATGCTGCCCAGGCGGGCCACCATGTAGAAGGCTTTGAGCTCGGCACTCAGCATTGCAGGACCTCATTTGCGCAGCAGGCGCAAACCGTTGAACACCACCAGCAGGCTCACGCCCATGTCGGCAAACACCGCCATCCACATGGTCGCCATGCCGGCAAAGGTGATCGCCAGGAATATCGCCTTGATGCCCAGCGCCAGAACGATGTTCTGCGTCAGGATCGCCGCACTTTGGCGCGACAGCCTGACGAACGCCGGGATTTTACGCAAGTCGTCATCCATCAGCGCCACGTCGGCAGTCTCGATCGCCGTGTCGGTACCCGCCGCCGCCATGGCGAAGCCGATTTCGGCGCGGGCCAAGGCTGGCGCGTCGTTGATGCCATCGCCAACCATGCCCACCCGGTGCCCTTCGGCGTACAGCTGCTCGATGCTTTGCAGCTTGTCGGCCGGCAACAGGTTGCCCTCGGCACGGTCGATACCCACCTGGGCGGCGATGGCCTGGGCGGTGTGCGGATTATCACCGGTCAGCATGACGGTCTTGATGCCCAGTGCATGCAGTTCGGCGATGGCCTGCCGGCTGCTGTCCTTGACCGTGTCGGCCACGGCGAACAGGGCCAACGGCCCGGAACGGTCGAGCAGCAGGACTACGGTCTTGCCCTGACGCTCCAGTGTATCCAGTTGGGCTTCCAGCTCCGGCGAGCACAGGCCCAACTCCTCGACCAACCGGTGGTTGCCCAGGTGGTAGGTTTCGCCGTCGATATCACCGCGTACGCCACGGCCGGCCAGGGCGGCGAATTCGCTGACCTCGCTCAGCGGCAGGTTCTGCGCCTTGGCGAACTGGGCGATGGCGCCCGACACCGGGTGATCGGAACGGTCGGCCAGGCTCGCCGCCAACGCCTGGGCACGGCCCTCGAACAGCGGGTCAAGCACCTTGGCATCGGTTTGCACCGGTTTGCCGTGGGTGATGGTGCCGGTCTTGTCCAGGGCGAGGAAATCCAGCTTGCGGCCACCTTCCAGATAAACCCCGCCCTTGATCAGGATGCCTTTGCGCGCCGCAGCGGCCAGGCCACTGACGATGGTCACAGGCGTGGAGATGACCAGCGCACACGGGCAAGCCACCACCAGCAGTACCAACGCGCGGTACACCCAATCGAACCAGGCACCGGCCATGAACAGCGGCGGAATCACTGCCAACGCCAAGGCGACGATGAACACCACCGGGGTGTAGAGGCGCGAGAACTGGTCGACGAAACGCTGGGTGGGCGCACGCGCACCTTGGGCTTCTTCGACGGCCTTGATGATGCGTGCCAGGGTCGATTGCCCTGCAGCGGCCGTTACGCGGTATTCCAGCGCACCCGCCTGGTTGATGGTGCCGGCGAACAGTTTGTCGCCCGCCGCCTTTTCCACAGGCAGGCTTTCGCCGGTGATCGGCGCCTGATCGACGCTCGATTGCCCGCTGACCACTTCACCATCCAGGCCGATGCGTTCGCCTGGGCGCACCCGCACCAAGGCACCTATCGCCACCTCGCGCACCTCCACCTCATGCCACTGGCCATCGGCCTGCTGTACCGTGGCCATGTCCGGAGTCAGCTGCATCAGCCCGCCGATGGCATTGCGCGCACGGTCCAGCGAGCGCGCCTCGATCAGCTCGGCAACGCTAAACAGCACCATGACCATGGCTGCTTCCGGCCACTGGCCAATCAGCACGGCGCCGGTCACGGCAATGCTCATCAGCGCATTGATGTTGAGATTGCGGTTCTTCAGGGCGATCCAGCC
This sequence comes from Pseudomonas sp. NBRC 111130, assembly GCF_001320485.1. NCBI lineage: Bacteria > Pseudomonadati > Pseudomonadota > Gammaproteobacteria > Pseudomonadales > Pseudomonadaceae > Pseudomonas > Pseudomonas sp. NBRC 111130. Next base: position 47,921 of record NZ_BCBG01000023.1, on the reverse strand, counting down.
CTTCTTGTAGGTGCCCAGGCCGCAGCCGAGGATTGCCGCCAGCGCGAGCGCGGCCACCAGCCATTGCGGCGCGAGGCTGGCGAAGTGCACGATTTCCGCGGCGATCGCGGCAATACCCGACAGGGCCAGCGGCCACCAACGGGCCTTGTGCGGCTGCGCTGCGGCGCCGCTGCCGTCGTCTTCAGCAGTCAACGGCTCGGCCTTCATGCCCAGGCTGTCGATGGCGCGCTCAATCTCGCCGGTGCCGTTCAAGGTATGGCGCACACCGAGCACGCGGTTGATCAGGTTGAATTCGAGCTGCTCGATGCCCGCCAGCTTGCCCAGCTTGTCCTGGATCAGGGTCTGCTCGGTGGGGCAGTCCATGGCGTCGATGCGAAAGCGGCTGAGCTGGGCGTGGCTGCTGGCCTTCTCGCTCAGTTGCACCAACGCGGGCGCAGCGCTTGAGCCACAGCAACTGTGACCGTGAGCGACGTGGCCATGGTCTCGTTCACCATGGGCATGATCGTGTGGATGGTTGTGTTCATGGCTGACAGGCTGGTTCATGGGGTCATCCTTAAATTGAGCCTGTTGCCAAGTGAACACCCTGTAGCCACTATAGGGTCAAGCCACTTGCTGGAGATTTCGTCATGAAAATCGGAGAACTGGCCAAAGCCACCGACTGCGCCGTGGAAACCATCCGCTATTACGAGCGCGAACAATTGCTACCGGAGCCGGCACGCACCGAAGGTAATTACCGGCAGTACACCCAGGCCCATGTCGAGCGGCTGACCTTTATCCGCAACTGCCGAACGCTGGACATGACCCTGGATGAAATCCGCAGCCTTTTACGCCTGCGCGATAGCCCTGACGACTCGTGCGGCAGTGTCAATGCGCTGATCGATGAGCATATCGAGCATGTGCAGGCGCGGATCGATGGCCTGGTGGCGTTGCAGGAGCAGCTGGTGGAGCTGCGACGGCGCTGCAATGCGCAGGGGGCGGAGTGCGCGATCTTGCAGCAACTGGAGACGAACGGCGCGGTATCGGTACCGGACACCGAGCATTCGCATGTGGGGCGAAGCCACGGGCATTGAGATGGCTGGGGCTGCTTTGCAGCCCTTTCGCGACACAAGGCCGCTCCCACAAAAGCACTGCGTACGCCGGTCGATGTGGGAGCGGCCTTGCGTCGCGAAAGGGGCGCAAAGCGCCCCCAGCATTCTGGAGAATTACACCGCCATCGGCGCCGTCATCGGCGCATGGTGCTCATAACCTTCCAGGCTGAAGTCGCTCGGTTCGATCTTCTCCAGCCACTCCGGCTCGTACTTGCCGGTCTTGGCGAACTCCGGCACACGGTCGCTGATCACCAACTTCGGCGCTTCCAGCGGCTCGCGCTTGAGCTGCTCGTTAAGCATGTCCAAGTGGTTTTCATACACGTGGGCATCGCCTATGAAGTAGGTGAACCAGCGCGGGGTGTAGCCGGTGAGGCGGCCGAACAGCGAGAGCAGCGCCGCGCCTTCGGTGAGGTTGAATGGCGTGCCCAGGCCCAGGTCATTGGAGCGGATGTAAAGCGTCAGGGATATTTCCCTGGTCTCGACGTTCGGGTGGAACTGGTACAACAGATGGCACGGGGGCAGGGCCATTTCGTCGAGCTGGGCACAGTTCCAGCCGTGGAACAGGATGCGCCGGCTGCCTGGGTCGTTGGCGATGGTATCCAGGCACTGGCGCACCTGGTCGATGGCCTTGTACAGGATGACGAAGGCCACGCCATCCTCTTCGTCCTGGGCGATGCGGCGGAAACCGGCCTGCTCGGCCATTTCGATGGCTGCCGGGTTGCTCAACGGGATGCGCTTGTAGCCCGGCCACTGGCGCCATTGCACGCCGTAGATCTCGCCGAGGTCGTCATGGCCCTGGCGGAACGGGTTGGCCAGCCACTGCGCGTTCTCGTTGGCGTTCTGGTCCCAGACCTTGCAGCCCAGTTCGCGGAACTCACCGGCGTTCTTCACGCCACGCAGGAAGCCGACCATCTCGCCGATCGCCGACTTGAACGCCAGCTTGCGCGTAGTGATGGCCGGGAAGCCTTTTTGCAGGTCGAAACGCAGCATGGCGCCCGGCAGGCTGATGGTGCGGATGCCGGTGCGATTGCCCTGCAGGGTGCCGTTTTCGATAACGTCGCGGACCAGGTCCAGATACTGTTTCATGGCTTACCTGTAACGAAAACGGCAGGGGGATCACCCCTGCCGTGGGAATAATCAGGCGGGTTTCGCCGTGGGCTTGCGATTATAAGCCCACCAGATCAGGCCGAGGCCAGCCAGGATCATCGGCACGCAGAGAATCTGACCCATGGTCAGCCAGCCCCAGGCGATGTAACCGAGCTGGGCGTCTGGCACCCGGACGAATTCGACGATGAAGCGGAAGATGCCGTAGAACAGCGCGAACATCCCGGATACCGCCATGGTTGGCCGCGGCTTGCGCGAGAACAGCCAGAGGATGAGGAACAGCGCCACGCCTTCCAGGGCGAACTGGTACAGCTGGGACGGGTGGCGCGGCAGCTGGGCCGGGTCGCTGAACGGTGGGAAGATCATCGCCCATGGCACGTCGGTAGGCTTGCCCCACAGCTCGGCGTTGATGAAGTTGCCGATGCGCCCGGCGCCCAGGCCGATCGGCACCAGCGGCGCGACGAAGTCCATCAGTTCGAAGAACGACTTGTTGTTGCGCTTGCCGAACCACAGCGCGGCCAGCATCACACCGATGAAGCCACCGTGGAACGACATGCCGCCTTTCCAGACCTCGAAGATCAGCGTCGGGTTGGCCAGGTAGGCATGCAGGTCGTAGAACAGCACGTAACCCAGGCGCCCGCCCACGATCACCCCCATCGACAACCAGAACACCAGGTCGGAAAGTTTCTCGCGGGTCCAGGTCGGGTCGAAGCGGTTGAGCCGGCGCGAGGCGAGCAGCCAGGCGCCGCCGATGCCGACCAGGTACATCAGGCCGTACCAGTGGATTTTCAGTGGCCCGAGGGCTACGGCCACGGGGTCTATCTGCGGGTAAGGCAGCATGGAACTTCCTCTCGATTCAAATCAGAAAGCTGAGGCCGACGCAGAACAGCAAGGCTGCGAACAGGCGTTTCAACAGGCGTGGCGACAGCTTGTGCGCCAGGCGTGCGCCGAAGCGTGCGAAAAACATGCTGGTCACGGCAATGCCGATCAGCGCCGGCAGGTAGACGAAACCCAGGCTGTGGGGTGGCAGGTGTTCCTCGTGCCAGCCCAGCAGCATGAAACTCAGGGCGCTGGCCAAGGCAATCGGCAGGCCGCAGGCTGACGAGGTCGCCACGGCCTTTTGCATCGGCAGGCCGCGCCAGGTCAGGAACGGCACGGTCAGCGAGCCGCCGCCGATGCCGAAGATCGCCGAAGCCCAACCGATCACGCCGCCGGCGCCAATCAAGGCCGGCTTGCCAGGGATGCCATGGCTGGCCTTGGGCTTGAGGTCCAAGGCCATCTGCGCGGCGATGATCAGGGCAAATGCGCCAATGATCTTCTGCAAGTGCGGGCCCTGGATAAGCGAAGCGGTCTTGGCGCCAATACCGGCGCCGATAAGGATACCGAGGGTCATCCAGGCGAAGATCGGCCATTGCACGGCGCCTTTGCGGTGGTGCTCGAGCACGGCATTGATCGAGGTGAAGACAATGGTTGCCAGCGAGGTGCCGACCGCCAGGTGAGTCAGCACTGACGCGTCGAAACCTTGCAGGGTGAAGCTGAACACCAGCACCGGCACGATGATGATGCCGCCGCCCACGCCGAACAGCCCGGCCAGCACACCGGCACAGGCGCCCAATAGCAGATAGAGCACGAATTCCATTCGTCGTCCCCGAGAAAACAATCCGGCATGGTAACGGAAGCCGGCCTCGGGGCTCTAGTGAACTCTGTGACAGGATGGATCGTCACCCGTGCAGTGGGTACAGTGGTCAAAAACACAGAGGCCCGACCTATGTGCCTGATCGTATTCGCCTGGCGGCCCAGGCATGCCCTGCCGCTGATCGTCGCGGCCAACCGTGACGAGTTCTACGCCCGCCCGACCCAGGCCCTGGCTGCCTGGGACGATGCGCCCGGGGTACATGCCGGGCGCGACCTTGAAGCGGGCGGTACCTGGCTGGGCGTTGGCCCGCAGGGGCGCTTTGCGGCGCTGACCAATATCCGCGACCCTGGCCAGGTGCTGGGGCCGCGCTCGCGCGGCGAGCTGGTGGCGGCATATCTTCAGGGTGAACTGGGAGTAGAGGCCTACCTCGACCAGGTCGCCAGCCGCAGCGGGCAGTATTCAGGGTTCAACTTGCTGGTGGGTGATGGTCATCAGCTGGGCTACCTGCATGCCCGGGATGTGGCGCCACGCTTGCTGGAGGCCGGGGTGTACGGGCTGTCCAATGCCGGGCTGGATACGCCGTGGCCGAAGCTGGTGAAAGCGCGCACCGGGTTGCAGGAGATGCTGGACACGGCAGATCCACAGCGGTTGCTGGCGTTGCTGGCAGACAACGAGCCGGCAGCCGACAGTGAGTTACCGGAGACAGGCGTAGGGGTGGCGACCGAGAAGTTGCTGTCGAGTGTGTTTATTGCCAGCCAGAACTATGGCACTCGGGCGAGTACCGTGCTGATTGTCGATGATCAGGGGAGAAGGCGGCTGGTTGAGCGCAGCTTCGGGCCATTTGGCGGGCATCTTGGGGAAGTCAGCCTGGAAGTGTGATGTTGAATTCACCGGCCTCTTCGCGGGCACGCCCGCTCCCACAGGGATCGCGCTGTGCCTGCGGGAGCGGGCGTGCCCGCGAAGAGGCCGGTACAGGCAACCTCAAATTCAGAGGGACTTGTTGGCCCCGGGCCCGATCATCCGCGCCAGGCCAAGGTTCTTCAGGGCCAGCTGCAGCGAGCTGTGGATAACTTGCGGGTTGTCATGGCTCAAGGCTTCAACCAGCAACTCCTTGGCCTTGCTCATGTTCACCTGGCGCAGCATCCACTTCACTTTCGGCAAGTTGGTGGCGTTCATCGACAGGCTGTCGAAGCCCATGGCCATCAACAGGATTGCTGCCGCCGGGTCACCGGCCATCTCGCCGCAGATGCTCACCGGCTTGCCTTCGCCATGGGCATCACGCACCACGGTATTGAGCGCTTGCAGCACCGCCGGGTGCAGGTAGTCGTAAAGGTCGGCGACCCGCGGGTTGTTGCGGTCCACCGCCAACAGGTACTGGGTGAGGTCGTTGGAACCGACCGAGAGGAAGTCCACCTGCCGCGCCAGCTCCCTGGTCTGGTACACCGCCGCAGGGATTTCCACCATCACGCCCACTGGCGGCATCGGCACGTCGGTGCCTTCGTCGCGTACCTCCCCCCAGGCACGGTGGATCAGATGCAGCGCCTCTTCCAGCTCGTGAATGCCGGAAATCATCGGCAACAGGATGCGCAGGTTGTTCAGGCCCTCGCTGGCCTTGAGCATGGCGCGGGTCTGCACCAGGAAGATTTCCGGGTGATCGAGGGTGACGCGGATGCCGCGCCAGCCGAGGAACGGGTTTTCTTCCTTGATCGGGAAGTACGAAAGCGCCTTGTCGCCACCGATGTCGAGGGTACGCATGGTCACCGGCAGCGGGTGGAAGGCCGCCAGCTGCTCGCGGTAGATCGCCAGCTGCTCCTTCTCGCTGGGAAAGCGCTGGTTGATCATGAACGGCACTTCGGTGCGGTACAGGCCAACCCCTTCGGCCCCGCGCTGCTGGGCGCGGGCCACATCGGCGAGCAGGCCGGTGTTGACCCACAACGGCATGCGGTGGCCGTCGGGGGTGACGCACGGCAGTTCACGCAGGGCGTCGAGGCCTTGGGCCAGCTGGCGCTCTTCCTCGACCACATCGCTGTACTGCTTGCGCAGCACCTCACTGGGGTTGGTGAACACCTCGCCCTTGTAGCCGTCGACGATCATCTCGATGCCGTCGACCTTGGAATACGGTAGGTCGACCAGGCCCATCACCGTCGGGATGCCCATGGCACGGGCGAGGATGGCGACGTGTGAGTTGCCCGAACCCAGTACCGAAACCAGGCCTGCCAGCTTGCCCTCCGGCACTTCGCCGAGCATCGCCGGGGTCAGCTCTTCGCTGACCAGGATGGTGTTGTCGGCATACACCAGCGACTGCGAGCGGGCTTCCTGCAGGTAGGCCAGCAAGCGCCGGCCAAGGTCCTTAACATCCGAGGCGCGCTCGCGCAGGTAGTCGTCGTCCATCAGCTCGAAACGGTTGACGTGCTCGCCAACCACCTGGCGCAAGGCACCTTGAGCCCACTGGCCGGTCTTGATGACTTCGATCACTTCGCCGCCGAGGGCGGCGTCTTCGAGCATCATCAGGTACACATCGAACAGTGCGCGCTCTTCCGGGCGCAGCTGGGTCGCCAGCTTGGCCGACAGCTTGCGCATGTCTTCACGCACGCCTTCAAGGGCGTTCTGGAACAGTTTCAGCTCGGCGTCGATGTCATCGACGGTCTTGTCCGGCACCACTTCCAGGTCGGCCGGTGGCAGCATGACCACGGCACGCCCGACAGCAGCGCCTGGCGAGCCAGGTACACCGACGAAGCGCGCTTCCTGAATGCCCTTGCCCTGGCGACCCAGGCCGCGGATCGAGCCCGTGGCTTCGGCATGGGCGATAACCCCGGCGAGCTGGGCGCTCATGGTTACGAGGAAGGCTTCTTCACCTTCATCGAACTGGCGACGCTCCTTCTGCTGGATGACCAGTACTCCGACCACGCGGCGGTGGTGGATGATCGGCGCACCGAGGAAGGAGGCAAATTTCTCTTCGCCGGTTTCGGCGAAGTAGCGATAACGCGGGTGATCGGCGGCGTTTTCCAGGTTCAGCGGCTCTTCCCGGGTACCGACCAGGCCGACCAGGCCCTCGTTGGGGGCCATGCTGACCTTGCCGATGGAACGCTTGTTCAGGCCTTCGGTGGCCATCAGTACGAAGCGGTTGGTTTCCGGGTCGAGCAGGTACACCGAGCAGACCTGGCTGCCCATGGCCTCCTTGACGCGCAAGACAATGATCCCCAACGCCGTCTTGAGATCTTTGGCGGAGTTCACTTCCTGGACGATCTTGCGCAGCGTATTGAGCATGGCTCGGGGTCGAACTCCGTGGTCAGTCGCGCGTCAGCAGACGCGGTGCAAGCTCTTTCAGGGCGCGGCGGTAGACTTCACGTTTGAATGTCACCACCTGGCCCAGCGGATACCAATAGCTGACCCAGCGCCAGCCGTCGAACTCCGGCTTGCCGGTCAGGTCCATCCGCACCCGTTGTTCATTGCTCACCAGGCGCAGCAGAAACCACTTTTGCTTCTGGCCGATGCACAGCGGTTGGCTGTGGGTGCGGACCAGCCGCTGGGGTAAACGATAACGCAACCAGCCGCGGGTGCAGGCAAGAATTTCCACATCGTCGCGTTCAAGGCCAACTTCTTCGTTCAGCTCGCGGTACAGGGCATCTTCTGGCGTCTCGTCAGGGTTGATACCACCCTGGGGGAATTGCCAGGCATCCTGGTTGATCCGTCGAGCCCATAGCACCTGCCCGGCATCATTCGTAAGAATGATCCCAACATTGGGGCGAAAACCATCGGGGTCGATCACGGCAGCAACCTCGCAAACGCATGTCACCGCATTGTTCCACAAAGCCTGCGAGCGCAGCAACGCGCCCGCCACGCTTATGTGCAGTGCGGTGAAAACTCCTCGTATCGCAATGGCGCGCGAAGCCCTGCCCAAGCTTCAGACCGGCTTGGCGCCCATCAAGCCGGCGATGGACAGCAAACACACCCCGCTGAACACCGCCAGGGCCAGGGTGAAGCGCAACCCCACCACTTCAGCCTTGCGCAGCCGGTTCAGCCGCACCAGCAGCCACCATCCGGCAAACGCGCCCAACGTATAGAGGACGCTGGAGGCCAGCACCCAGGTCTGCCCCAGCGGCCACCCCACCAGATGCACCAGCCACCAGCCAGTGAACGGCATGCTCAACAGGCACAGCCCCATTCCCCCCCAGACGAACACCAGCGGGCGGCGCAGCAGCTTGGCGTAGGCCTGGGCATCGCCGTGGCGACGGGCACGCACGGTCCAGGCCGCCAGCCCGAGGGCGCCCAGCAGCAACAGCACGGTGGCGGTGATGTGCAGGGCCTTGAGGGTGGTGAGGTGTTCCATGTCTTCACATCCTTGAGCAATAAGCCAAGCTTAGCCGCTCAACCCAGGAACAGCTTGTACGCCGGGTTGTCTGTCTCGTCCCAGTACGGGTAACCGATCTTGGCCAGCGCCGCCGGTACCAGGTGGCGTTCGTCCTCCGGCACCTGCAAGCCTGCCACCACGCGCCCGTCAGCCGCACCGTGGTTGCGGTAGTGGAACATCGAGATGTTCCAGCGCCCCCCCAGCTTGGTGAGGAAGTTGAACAACGCCCCCGGCCGCTCGGGGAACTCGAAGCGCAGCACGATCTCGTCGCTGGCACCGGCCGAATGCCCACCGACCATGTGCCGGATGTGCAGCTTGGCCAGTTCGTTGTCGGTCAGGTCGGTCACCGGGAAGCCCTGCTCGATCAGGTGCTGCACCAGCGCGGCGCGGGGGTCGTTTTCCGGGTGGGTCTGCACGCCGACGAAGATGTGCGCCTCATCGGAGGTGTGCTTGCGGTAGTTGAATTCGGTGATCTGACGCTTGCCGACGGCCTCGCAGAATGCCTTGAAACTGCCCGGGCGCTCGGGGATGGTCACGGCGATGATGGCTTCGCGCCTCTCGCCCAGCTCGGCACGTTCAGCCACATGGCGCAGGCGGTCGAAGTTGACGTTGGCGCCCGAGTCGATGGCAACCAAGGTCTGCCCGGTCACGCCACTGAGCTCGACATACTTCTTGATACCCGCCACGCCCAACGCGCCGGCAGGTTCGGTGATCGATCGGGTATCGTCGTAGATATCCTTGATTGCCGCGCAGATTTCATCGGTACTGACAGTCACCACCTCATCCACATGGTGGCGGCAGATGTCGAAGGTGTGCTGGCCAATCTGCGCCACCGCCACGCCGTCGGCGAACAGCCCGACCTGTGGCAGCACCACGCGCTCGCCAGCCGCCATCGCTGCCTGCAGGCAGTTGGAGTCGTCCGGCTCGACGCCGATCACCTTGATTTCCGGGCGCAGGTACTTCACATAGGCCGCAATGCCGGCAATCAGGCCCCCGCCGCCCACCGGGACGAAGATCGCGTCCAGTTGCCCCGGATGTTGACGAAGGATTTCCATCGCCACGGTGCCTTGGCCGGCAATGGTGTGCGGGTCGTCGTAGGGGTGGATATAGACGAAGCCTTTCTCGTCGACCAGCTTCAGCGAGTAGGCCAGCGCTTCCGGGAACGAATCGCCATGCAGCACTACCTTGCCGCCGCGCGAGCGCACACCTTCAACCTTGATCTCCGGCGTGGTCTTGGGCATCACGATGGTGGCCTTGATGCCCAGCTCCCGGGCCGCCAGGGCCACGCCCTGGGCGTGGTTGCCAGCCGAAGCAGTCACCACGCCGCGGGCCAGCTCTTCCTGGGTCAGCTGCGCCAGCTTGTTGTACGCCCCGCGGATCTTGAACGAGAACACCGGCTGCAGGTCTTCGCGCTTGAGCAGAATCTGGTTGCCCAGGCGCTTGCTCAGCTGCCCGGCGCTCTGCAACGGGGTTTCGACAGCGACGTCGTAGACGCGCGAGGTGAGGATCTTCTTGACGTACTGTTCGAGCATCTGGAAAGCATCACTGGCCGCGGGACAAGGGCTGCGAGTCTACCCCAGCGCTACGTCGGGCGACCACAGCAAAGCCGCCCGAGCCGTTATACTAGGCTCCTTTGACTACCGCCCTGCCCCTTTCCGGAGCCCGCATGACCCAGGACCAACTCAAACAGGCCGTCGCCCAGGCCGCTGTCGACTTCATTCTGCCAAAGCTGGATGAAAAGAGCGTCGTCGGCGTCGGCACCGGTTCGACCGCCAATTTCTTCATCGACGCCCTGGCCCAGCACAAGGCCGCCTTCGATGGCGCGGTCGCCAGCTCCGAGGCCACCGCCCAGCGTCTGAAGGGCCATGGCATCCCGGTCTATGAGCTGAACAGCGTCAGCGAGCTGGAGTTCTATGTCGATGGCGCCGACGAAAGCGACGCGCACCTGAACCTGATCAAGGGCGGCGGCGCGGCCCTGACTCGCGAGAAGATCGTCGCGGCCGTGGCCAAGACCTTCATCTGCATCGCCGACGGCAGCAAGCTGGTGCCGGTGCTGGGCGCCTTCCCGCTGCCGGTCGAGGTCATCCCGATGGCCCGCAGCCACGTGGCGCGTCAGCTGGTCAAGCTGGGCGGTGACCCGGTGTACCGCGAGGGCGTGGTAACCGACAACGGTAACGTGATCCTCGATGTGTACAACTTGCAAATCACCAATCCGGTTGAGCTGGAAGCACAGATCAACGCCATTGTCGGCGTGGTGACCAACGGCCTGTTCGCGGCGCGCCCGGCGGACCTGCTGTTGCTGGGTACCGCCGAAGGCGTGAAGACCCTCAAGGCCGAGTAACGGCGAGCCCGAGCGAGCCGAGGTACCCGGTCAGTCGTTCTTCTTGAAGCGATAGAACAGGTTCGGCTCGCTGACCATGTACAGGTTGCCCTGATCGTCCATGGCAACGCCTTCGGCACGCGGGATGGTGTGCTGCAGGCCGTTGAAACCTCCCAACAAGGTCATGAAGCTGACCTGCTGACCCTGCTCATCAAGCTCCAGCAGCATGTTGGAGTCGGCCGACAATACCAACAGATGCCCCGTGCGCGGGTCGACACCCAGGGCCGACAGGTTACGCAAGTCGAGTTCGTCGTTGGCCAAGACCTGTTTGTCACCCTTGAGCGGGCTGCGCCCGTCGCTGCTCCAGGTATACAGCTTCGGCGGCCGCTCCTCACCGATCACCAGGCGCTGGCGCATCGGGTCCCAGGCGACGCCTTCGAAGCCCTTGTTGCGCTTCATCGACTCGCCCAGGTCGTAACTCTGGAAATCCGCGTGGTTCAGCGAAACGGTCTGGGCATCCACCTTGACCACGGTCAGGTCGTGCAGGCGTTCATCGGTGATCGCCAAATGGCCATCTTCCATCACGGCGACGCCTTCCGGGTTGTTCCAGCCCACCAGCGGTATCTTGCGCAGCACGTCGCCGTCGAGACTGAGCTCGACCAGGTACGGGTTCTTGCCCATCACCGCGAACAACGTGCGAGTGTGCGGGCTGTAGGCGATGTCCGAAGCTTCGTCATCCTCCATGCCCGGCAACACTTTGCCGTCGATGTCGACCTGATAGTCCGGCAGCCACACGCTTTCGCTACGCTCGGCGCTGGTTTCGAAGCCTTCCTTGACCCACAGCATGCCGCGGTCATCCCAGTGCATGGCCACGGCCACGCCGTAACCGATCACCGCCGCAACGGCCAGGCCGAAGGTCCAGCGCAGGTAGAAGCGGCGCTTGGGGGATGCGGATGCGCTGGAGGATGCTGGCATGCGAAATTCCTGGGGACATGGGCGAAGATCCGCGCATTATCCGGATGGGGTGTGAAAAAATCGGTAAACCGCGCCAGCCTCTTCGCGGGCACGCCCGCACACAGGGATCGCATAGAGCCTGAGGCTTGTGCATCACCTGTGGGAGCGGGCGAGCCCGCGAAGAAGGCCGCCGCGGTATGGGCTCAGAGCACCCGGCTCTCGAAGCGGCAGACGCCCGGCAGCTCCAGCACCAGCTCGTCACCGACATTGAACGGCCCGACACCGGCCGGCGTGCCGGTCAGGATCACATCCCCTGCCTGCAGCGAGAAATGCGCCGCCATGTACTGGATGATCGGCACGATAGGGTTGAGCATCATCGCGCTGTTGCCGTCCTGGCGCACTTCACCATTGATGGTCAGGCGCACCGGAATATCGGTCACATCTTCAAAGGACGCTGCGGAAACGAACGGTGGCAGCACGCAAGCACCATCAAAGCTCTTGCACAGCTCCCACGGCAGGCCCTTTTCCTTGAGCTTGGCCTGCACGTCGCGCAGGGTCAGGTCCAGCGCCGGGGCGTAGCCGGAAATGGCATCCAGCACTTCTTCCTCGGACGCACTGGACGACAGCGGCTTGCCCAGCAACACGGCAATTTCCGCCTCGTAGTGCACCGAGCCACGGTCGGTCGGGATCTTGAACCCGCCTTCCAATGGCACCACGCAGCTGCCCGGCTTGATGAACAGCAGCGGTTCGGCAGGAATGGGGTTGTCCAGTTCCTTGGCGTGTTCGGCGTAGTTGCGGCCGATGCACACTACCTTGCCCAGCGGGAAATGAATGCGCGTGCCGTCTACGTACTGGTGCTGGTAACTCATTGCCGACTCCTTTGCTTACTGCTTTTGTTCAGGAGCGAAGATCTTACCCGGATTCATGATGCCGTTAGGGTCGAAGACGGCCTTTATTGCCTTCATGCAGGCAATTTCTTCGGGCGAGCGGCTATAGCCCAGGTAGTCGCGCTTGGTCATGCCCACGCCGTGCTCGGCAGAGATCGAGCCGTTGTAGCGCTGGACGATCTCGAACACCCACTTGTTGACCTTGGTGCATGAGGCGAAGAAGTCATCCTTGCTCATGTGCTCGGGCTTGAGGATGTTCAGGTGCAGGTTGCCGTCACCGATGTGGCCGTACCAGACCACCTCATAGTCCGGATAATGCTCGCTGACGATGGCATCGATATCGCGCAGGAACGCCGGCACCTTGGAAACGGTGACGGAAATGTCGTTCTTGTAGGGCGTCCAGTGGGAAATGGTCTCGGAAAGGTACTCGCGCAGTTTCCACAGGTTCTTCAGCTGGGTTTCGCTCTGGCTCATCACCCCATCCAGCACCCAGCCCTGCTCGACACAATGCTCGAAGGTGGCCAGCGCTTCGTTGGCAACCTCCTCGGTGCTGGCCTCGAATTCCAGCAAGGCATAGAACGGGCAGTCGGTGGCGAACGGTGCAGGCACATCGCCACGGGCCATGATCCTGGCCAGGCCCTTGTCGGAAAAAAACTCGAAGGCGGTCAGGTCGAGCTTGCCCTGGAAGGCATGCAGCACCGGCATGATCGAGTCGAAATCCGGCGTGCCCAGCACCATCGCCGTGAGGTTGCGCGGGGCACGATCCAGGCGCATGGTCGCTTCCACCACGAAGCCCAGGGTGCCTTCGGCGCCGATGAACAGCTGACGCAGATCGTAGCCCGTGGCGTTCTTGATCAGGTCTTTGTTCAGTTCCAGCAGTTCGCCCTTGCCGGTGACCACTTTCAGACCAGCCACCCAGTTGCGGGTCATGCCGTAACGGATGACCTTGATGCCGCCGGCATTGGTGCCGATATTGCCGCCAATCTGGCTGGAGCCGCTGGAGGCGAAGTCCACCGGGTAATAAAGGCCGTGTTCTTCGGCAAAGGCCTGCAACTGCCGGGTGATCACCCCGGGCTGGCACACTACGGTGCGGTCGAAGGCATTGAAACCGACAATCTGGTTCATGTAGTCGAAGGCGACCACGACTTCGCCATTGGCCGCCACAGCCCCGGCGGAAAGCCCGGTACGCCCGCCGGACGGTACCAGTGCGACGTGGTGCTGGTTGGCCCAGCGGACGATGGCCTGCACCTGTTCTACGGTCTTGGGAAACACGATGGCCGTGGGCGCGGGTGGGTAGTGCTTGGTCCAGTCCTTGCCGTAGGCGTCCAGGGAAACGGGGTCGGTCAGGACCTTGCCAGGGTCGACAAGGGTCATCAGTTCATCAATTACAGCGGGGTGGGTCATCGCTGGAACTCTCGACTTATTCATAGTCACCCTGAGCACACTTCACCTGTCGGGATAAGCTCAGATTGTGTCGCGTATGCTAGCATAGCCCCCCCGCTGTTCATGCTAAGGCTGCCGTAGCGCCTGGCATCAGTCCTCGCCATTTTTTCTCCGGGATACAGGTTTACGCAGATGAGCAAGACTTCTCTCGACAAGAGCAAGATCCGGTTCCTTCTTCTTGAAGGTGTGCACCAGAACGCAGTCGATACCCTCAAGGCTGCCGGCTACACCAACATCGAATACCTCACCGGTTCATTGCCGGATGCCGAGCTGAAGGAAAAGATCGCCGATGCCCACTTCATCGGCATCCGCTCGCGCACCCAACTGACCGAGGAAATCTTCGACTGCGCCAAGAAACTGGTCGCCGTCGGCTGCTTCTGCATCGGCACCAACCAGGTCGACCTGGCAGCAGCCCGCGAGCGTGGCATCGCCGTCTTCAACGCACCTTACTCCAACACCCGTTCGGTGGCCGAACTGGTGCTGGCCGAGGCCATCCTGCTGCTGCGCGGCATCCCTGAGAAGAACGCTTCCTGCCACCGTGGCGGCTGGATCAAGAGCGCAGCCAACTCGTTCGAGATCCGCGGCAAGAAGCTGGGCATCGTCGGCTACGGCTCGATCGGTACCCAACTGTCGGTCCTGGCAGAAAACCTGGGCATGCAAGTGTACTTCTACGACCCGCTGACCAAGCTGCCGCTGGGCAACGCTGTACAGGTCACCAGCCTCAACGAGCTGCTGGGCCTGGCCGACATCGTTTCGCTGCACGTGCCTGAACTGCCGTCCACCCAGTGGATGATCGGCGAGAAAGAAATCCGTGCGATGAAGAAGGGCTCGATCCTGATCAACGCCGCCCGTGGCACCGTGGTCGAACTGGACCACCTGGCTGCCGCAATCAAGGACAAGCACCTGATCGGCGCTGCCATCGACGTGTTCCCGGTCGAGCCGCGCTCCAACGACGAAGAGTTCGAAAGCCCGCTGCGTGGCCTGGACAACGTGATCCTGACCCCGCACATCGGTGGTTCCACCGCCGAAGCCCAGGCCAACATCGGCCTGGAAGTCGCCGAGAAGCTGGTCAAGTACAGCGACAACGGTACTTCCGTTTCCTCGGTCAACTTCCCGGAAGTTGCCTTGCCAGCACACCCAGGCAAGCACCGCCTGCTGCACATCCACGAAAACATCCCGGGCGTGCTCAGCGAGATCAACAAGGTCTTCGCCGAGAACGGCATCAACATCTCCGGTCAGTTCCTGCAGACCAACGAGAAAGTGGGTTACGTGGTGATCGACGTTGACGCCGAGTACTCCGACCTGGCGCAAGAAAAACTGCAACAGGTCAAGGGCACCATCCGTTCGCGCGTCCTGTTCTAAGGTCGCAGCGGCAAGAAAAAGGGAGGCCCTGGCGGCCTCCCTTTTTTATTTCACTTCAACAGTGATCTTCTTCGATTCGACACTTGGCTTGAATGGCACGTGATATTGGTCACCCAGCACCAGTTGCAGGGTGTGCTTGCCCGGCGTCAAGGTGATGGTCGTTTCGGTTTGCGCCTTGCCGAAGTGCAGCACTTGCGGGCCGGCCGGCAACGCGGTACCAGCTGCCGGCATCAGGCTGGTCGGCAGCGGCATGTCGGCTACAGGTTCCTTGTCCACATCCACCAGCAGGTGATGGTGGCCGGTATGCGGGGTCTGGTCTCCCGCAGGCTTGAGTTGCATGCCCTCGATGCCGAACTTGACGGTGAATGTCGCGGCGACCTGCTCGCCATCTTTGGGGGAAAGGATGGAAACCTTGGCACCCGCGGGCGGCTCCTGGCTCTTCAGGGCATCAGCGGCGCTGGCGAACACCGAGACGCCCACCAGCAAACCCGCTACGGCAGCACGCGAAAATAGGCTGTTCATTCACTTCTCCTTGATTCACTTATTGACCGCTGCCAGTTAAACGAATGGCGGCGGTAGTTCACGATAGCCCACAAAGACAAATATTTCAGTTAGGGTTAAACCTCGCCAAGGCTTCAAGGTCATAGGCTGCGCTCGACTGCGACGGGGAAGAAAGTCGCGGCGAAAGTTACTCATCTGCTGAAGAAAAAGGGGCATTACATGCGTTCGACCATAGGCGTACTGCTGGCAGTACTGATCACTCCATTGGCTCAGGCCGAGCTGATAGACGACATCAACGACCGGGGCGAACTGCGCATTGCCGTGCAGCCCGACAACGCACCCTATTCATTCAAGGATCAGCAGAGCGAACGCCTGACCGGCTTTGAAATCGAGTTTGGCCAGGATCTGGCCAGTGAACTGGGCCTGCGTGCCGATTTTGTCGAGGCGACGGCAGCGGAAGTCCTGCCAGGTGTGGAAAAGGGCACGTACGACATCGCCCTGACCCCGGCGAGCGAATCGCTGAAGTCGGATGGCTCGTTCGATGTGAGCCAGGCATTTGGCGACAAGAAGCTGGTGATCCCTTTCCAGAAGGACAACCCGGCGTTCGAGACCGCGTTGAACAAAGCGCTCGACCGCCTTAAGGAAAAAGGCCGCACGGAGGAGCTGGAGAATAAGTGGTTCAAGGCCATGCAGGCAGGCGAGCCAACGCCTGCTGCGCTTGTTCCAGCTCCAGCTCACTGAAGACCTGCACGCCCTCACGCCGCAGCAATGCCGTGGTCACCCCCTCGCCCGGCACCTTCACCCCGCTGAAGGTGCCATCGTGGGTCAAGCGGTTGCCACACGAAGGGCTGCCCGCCTTCAGCACCGCCACCCCAATGCCATGCCGCCGCACCAGCGCCAGCGCCTGCTGTGCCCCGGCGAGAAATTCGCCAGTGACATCCTCGCCGGTCACCGTCAGCACCTGCACTTCACCCGCGAGCACCTGCGAGCCCTGACCTCCGGGGATCTCCGCCGGTGGCCGCGGTGTCGGCAAACCGCCCGCCACCTCCGGGCACAAGGGCACCACACGCCCTTCAGCCTGCCACTGCCGCAACACATCGGGATGCCCACTGGCCCGACCGTCATAGCGCACCGGCTGGCCCAGCAGGCAGGCGCTCACCAGCACCTTGGGCAGATCAGAACGGGTCATTGCCACGGCGCCGGAACCAGCCGGTCAACGACAGGCGCTCGCGCCTGGCCGGCAGCACTTCGTGCGGCACCTCACCGGAAAGGAATATCGCCAGGCAACCTGCCACCGGCTGCACATCGTGCTCGACATCGTCCGCCAGGAACATGCGCAGCTGCCCGCCGTCCTCCGGCAGCCAGTCTTCGTTCAGATAGAGCACCGCCGACACCATGCGCCGGTCATCGTCGCGGAAGCGGTCCAGATGCCGGCGATAGAACGCCCCCGGTGGATACAGGGCGAAGTGGCATTCGAAATCTTCCAGGCCCAGGAACAGGCCCTGGTTGATGGCCTGACGCAACTGGTCCATCGCCGCCAGGTACTGGTCGCAGGCCTCGGCCTGGCCGGGGTCGATCCACTGGATCTGGTCACCGCGAATGCTCTCGCGCACCTCCTGGGCATCACCGCGCCCGACGCCGGCCGGGTTGAGTTCGCCTTCGGCATCACGGCGCCGGCATTCAGCCGCCAGCGCGCGCACCAGGTCGGCAGGCAGGAAGAGCGCCTGCTGCGACCAGCCACGGGTGGCCAGATCGTCGACGACGGCCGCAAGCATCGGGTTTTCAGGGGAGATGTGCATGGCGCGCATCATATCCATTCGCCCTGTCGGCGCACAGCGCCACTTGGCTGAGAAGCGCTCGGATTGCTCGACAAAACGGCGCCGGGCCTAGGACAATAGCCACCTGCCGACAGGAGTCCTGAATGCGCCGTCTGTTTTCCCTGCTTCTGCTGATGATCTGCACCATGCCTGTCTGGGCAGACACCCTTGATCAACTGTACAAGGCCGCCGGCTGGCCCGACCAGCGCGCCCACTTTTCCGATGCCGTGAGCGCGGCCCAGCAGCGCTACCGCAACAGCCTGCCACCTGCGGTTTACCAGGCGCTGGTCAACAACAGCAACCAGCGCTTCCAGGCCCAGGCAATGGACAATCGTGCCTTGGCCATGCTGCGCAGCACGTTGCCCAACCCGGCGCCGGCGCTGGCCTTCTTCCAGTCGCCGCTGGGGCGCAAGATTGTCGCCGCCGAGCTGCTGGCCACGCGCAAGGACCAGCTGGCCAAGAACGCCAAGGGCCTGCCGAAGATGCAGGCCAGCGACAATCGCTTGCTGGTCATAGGCCACCTGGCCCGGGCCCTTCCAGCCCGCGAGGCCGGCGCCGAAGTCAGCCTGGCGATCGCCGGCGTAGCCGCCGACAGCCTGAGCTCGATGATCCCCGGCCTGTTCGGCGCCAACCAGGCCCAAAGCCTGCTCGACGGCCAGCGCCAGCGTCTGATGGGGCAGATCGGCGAAGACCTGAACAACACCTTGCTGTACGTCTACCGCGACCTGTCCGACGACGAGCTGGAAGAATTCGCCACCTTCGCCGAGTCGCCAGACGGCAAGGCTTATTACCAGGCCGCCGTGGCTGCGGTGCGTGCCGGCCTGGCGGTGGGCCAGAACAGCGCCGACCTCAAATGATCAGCCCAGGCGCTGCTCGATGAAATCGAAGTAACGCCGGCGAATGTCCGGCAGCTCATTGGCCAGGTGATGGCGAGCTTCGGGCAACATCAGGATCTGTGGCTCGCTGAACTTGGCCTTGAGCACTTCGAGGTTGTAGGGCCAATCCACCGTACCGTCCGCTTCGCCCTGCACGATCAATGGCCGTCGCGCGCAGTGCGGCGCCGCCTCGATACGCTTGACCCAGGCAATCAAAGCGCCGACCCAGGCCGTGGGCAGCCGCCGCGGTTGCAGCGGGTCGGCTTCGAGGAAGGGCAGGAAGGTCGGGTCGTTGGTGTTCTCGCTGAAGCGCCGCTCGATGCCGTTGACGAAGTGGCGCAATACCCGATAACTGAATTTCGACCAGCGCCAGGACCGGGGCCGCACCAGCGGCGCCAGCAGGATCACCTCGCCATCGATGGGGCTGCGCTCGCCTTCGTTCAGCAAGTGATCGACAGCGATGGCGCCACCGGTGCTCTGCCCGCACAGGTGCCAGGGCCGTGGCAGCTCCAGGCCACGCGCCTGTTCGAACAAGGCCTCCAGCACCTGCTGGTACAACGCGAAATCGCTGATGCTGGCGCGCTCGCCACTGGACAGGCCGTGACCTGGCAGGTCACAGCTGATCACCGCGTAACCGCGCTTCAGCGCCCAGTTGATCACATGGCGATAGAGGCCCATGTGGTCGTAGTAGCCGTGCAGCAAGAATAACGTCGCGACCGGCTGTTCAGGCAACCAGACCTGCCCGACCAGTTCGAACCCCGCGGCCTGGAAACCGCCCAGCCAGCTCTGCGCCGGCAGGTTCAGGCCATAGAAGCGCTGGTAGTCCTGCGCCTGCGCGGCCAACGGCTGGCGTCTGGCCAACGGCGCGAGGCTGGCACGCAGGAGATCGGGATGAAAGGCAGCGGGCATCAAGTACATCCAAGGCGGAACGAGTATTGATCTGGGATATTCAGCTCTGGCCGGCGTCGTGGCAAGCTTGCTCACCTCGAACAGGCCGCTCCCACAAGAAGGCCGCGGACATTTCATGAAGATTCGAACCATCAGACAGATATCGGCGGGCCTCGCACTGGTGCTCTGCGCCCTTGTGCTCTGGCAGGCCTACGCCACTTTCCAGTCCCGCTACCTGCGCCCGTTCGACAACCAGACCACCTTTTTCGACGGCAGCCAGCTGCAACTGCCCGCCGACCTCGCCGGCCCCGGCCCGGTCCGCGTGGTGCACTTCTGGGACCCGGCCTGTCCGTGCAACGTTGGCAACCAGCAGCACCTTGGCGAGCTGATCACCCAGTTCGCAGGCCAGGGTGTGACCTTCCACGTCCTGCAGAAGGCTGGCAGCCACGGCCAGCTACCCGCCAACCTGAGCAGCCTGCAACCCATCGCCCACTTGCCCGGCAGCGAACATTTGCCCGCCTCTCCCGCCGTGGCCATCTGGGACCGCCAAGGTAACCTGGCCTACTTCGGCCCCTACAGCGAAGGCGCCGTGTGCAACGCCAGCAACAGCTTCATCGAACCGATCATAAAGACGCTGCTGGCCGGCCGCAAAGTCAGCGCCTCCAACACCGTGGGCCTGGGCTGCTACTGCCCATGGGCCGGCTGACGCACTCGCGCCGGGTTGCCCACCGCCGTCGCCCCGGCGGGTACATCACGGGTCACCACGCTGCCAGCTCCAATCACGGCATTGTCACCAATGGTCACCCCCGGCAGGATGATCGCCGCCCCGCCGATCCACACGTTGTTGCCAATGGTCACCGGTCTCCCGCTTTCCAGCCCGCTCCGGCGGACCTCGGGGTCGAGCGGGTGGTCAGCCGTGTAGATCTGCACGTTGGGGCCGATCTGGCAGTCGTCGCCGATGCGCACCGGCACCACATCGAGGATCACGCAGTTGAAGTTCATGAACGTGTTGCGCCCGACGCTGATGTTGTAGCCGTAGTCGCAGTAGAACGGCGGGCGGATCACCGTACCTTCGCCGACATGGCCGAAGTGCTCGGCCAGCAGACCGTTGCGCGCGTCATTGAGCAGCTCGACGCTGTTGTTGTAGCGGTGCATCCAGTGCTTGTTGGCAATCTGCTCGGCCTGCAGCTCGGGGCAGCCGGCGTGGTAGAGCTGGCCACTGAGCATTTTCTGTTTTTCGCTGAGGGACATGGAAACTCCTTTGAGAGGGCTATGCTCTGTTCGCGAATCCGTTGATGATCGGACCACAGTTTCCCTTCGAATGCACAAGGAGTTTCGATGAAGCGCAGCCTGACCCTGTTGGCCGTGGTCGTTGCCTTAGCCGCTGGTGCCGGTTACTGGTACGTGCACGGCAAGCTGCCGCAGCGTGAGGGCGAAGTGGCCATGGCCGGGCTGCAAGGCCCGGTCAGCGTGCGCTACGACGCCCGCGGCGTGCCTCATCTGCAAGCACAGAGCGAAGCGGACCTGTACCGCGCCCTGGGCTACGTGCATGCCCAGGACCGTTTGTTCCAGATGGAGATCATGCGCCGCCTGGCCCGTGGCGAGCTGGCCGAAGTGTTGGGCGACAAGCTGCTGCCCACCGACACCCTGTTTCGCAGCCTGCGCATCCGCGAGCAGGCTGCGCTGATGGCGCAGCGCCAGGACCACCAATCGCCCGCCTGGCAAGCCTTGCAGGCCTACCTCGAGGGCGTCAACGCCTGGCAGGCCAGCCACCCCAAACCGATGGAGTTCGACCTGATCGGCATCACGCCACGGCCGTTCACTGCCGAAGACACGCTAAGCATCGCCGGTTACCTGGCCTACAGTTTCGCCGCAGCGTTTCGCACCGAACCCGCACTGACCTACATCCGCGACCAGCTCGGCCCGCAATACTTGAAGATTTTTGACCTCGATTGGCAACCGCAGGGCGCCCTGGGCACGCCACTGGCGGCGGCGGACTGGCAAAGCCTCGAAGCCGTGGCCCGCGCCAGCCGCGAGGCGCTGGTAGAAGCCGGCATCCCGCAGTTCGAGGGCAGCAATGCCTGGGCCGTTTCCGGCAGCCGCACCCGCAGCGGCAAACCCTTGCTGGCGGGCGATCCGCACATCAGTTTTGCCGTGCCCGCCGTCTGGTGGGAGGCAGAGCTTTCGGCGCCCGGCTTCAACCTGTACGGCTACTTCCAGGCGCTGAACCCGTTCGCGATGCTGGGGCACAACCGTGATTTCGGCTGGAGCCTGACCATGTTCCAGAACGATGACGTCGACCTGATCGCGGAAAAGACCAACCCTGCCAACGCTGACCAGGTCATGATCGACGGCCAGTGGCAAACGCTGGAAAAGACCGCGCAGCAGATTGCAGTCAAAGGCGAGCAACCCGTCACCATCAACCTGCGCCGCTCACCCCACGGGCCGATCGTCAACGAGGTTCTCGGCGCGACGGCCGGGACCACGCCGATTGCCATGTGGTGGGCGTTCCTCGAAACCGAGAACCCGATCCTCGAGGGCTTCTACCAGCTCAATCGCGCTGACACCCTGGGCAAGATGCGCGAAGCGGCGGCCAAGGTGCAGGCGCCGGGGCTGAACTTCGTCTGGGCCAATGCCCGTGGCGATATCGGCTGGTGGGCGGCGGCGAAGTTGCCGATCCGCCCCGACGGGGTGAACCCGGCGTTCATCCTCGACGGCGCCAGCAGGCAGGCAGACAAACCCGGTTTCTACCCGTTCAGCGTCAACCCGCAACAGGAAAACCCGGCCAGCGGTTATATCGTCTCGGCCAACTACCAGCCACCGGCCGTGGTACCGATACCCGGCTACTACAACCTCCCCGACCGCGGCCGCCAGCTCGACCGCCAGCTGGCCAACCCGCAGGTGAAATGGGACATGCAGAACAGCCAGGCGCTGCAGCTCGATACGGCCAGCGATTACGGCCCACGCACCTTGGCGCCCTTGTTGGCGACCCTGCGCCAGATCGCCCAGGGTGACGAGGAAAAGGAACTGGTCGAACAGCTGGCCGCCTGGCGCGGCGACTATCCGCTGGACTCCACCAGCGCCACGTTGTTCAACCAGTTCCTCTACGAGCTGGCCCAGGCCGCGCTGCATGACGAACTGGGTGACACCTGGTTCCCGGTGCTGATCAGCACCCGCGCCATCGATGCCGCACTGCCGCGCTTGGCTGCAGACGCCGATTCGCCCTGGTGGAACACCCGCGGCGCCAGCCAGCGCACTGACCGCACTGCCATCGTGCGCGTGGCCTGGCAGAACAGCCTTGGCCACTTGCGCGACACGCTTGGCAAGGACCCGGCCAGCTGGCAATGGGGCAAGGCCCATACCCTGACCCACAACCATCCACTGGGCGCGAAAAAGCCGCTGAACCTGCTGTTCAATGTCGGCCCATTTGCCGCCCCCGGCACCCATGAGGTACCAAACAACCTGTCGGCGAAGATCGGCCCGGCGCCGTGGCCAGTGACCTATGGCCCGTCGACGCGGCGCCTGATCGACTTCGCCGATGCCGGGCGGGCGCTGACCAGCAACCCGGTCGGGCAGAGTGGCGTGCCATTCGACCGGCATTTCGCGGACCAGGCCGAAGGGTATGTCGAAGGGAAATACCAGCGGGCGCAGATGGGCGTGATTCCAGCGCAGAGCACCCTCAGGCTTGTCCCCGGCACCCGTGAGTAATCTTGAAAACCCTTGAAAACTGCTGAAGAGACTGTTCCATGCAAAAACACTTCATCGAAATCGATGGCGCTCGCATGAGCTATGTCGACCAAGGCCAGGGCTTCCCGGTGCTGCTCGGCCACAGTTACCTGTGGTCGGCCGAAATGTGGCAGCCACAGGTCGAGGCCCTGTCACAGCACTTCCGGGTCATCGTCCCCGAACTCTGGGGCCACGGTGACTCCGATGCTCCGCCCGCCACCACCACCGACATGAGCGCACTGGCCCGTCAGCATCTGGCATTGCTGGACGCGCTGGACATACCCCAGTGCCACCTGGTCGGCTTGTCGGTTGGCGGCATGTGGGGTGCGCAACTGGCCATCGAACACCCCGAGCGGGTCGACCGCCTGGTGCTGATGGACACCTACCTCGGCGCCGAGCCGGAGGCGACCCGACTGAAGTACTTCGGTTTGCTGGATGCGGCGAGTGCGGCGGGGTTGTTCCCTGAACCACTGCTGGACATCGTCGTGCCGATCTTCTTCCATGCCGGTGGGCAGACGGTGCCCGAGGTGCGCGATGGCTTCCGGGCGGCGTTGAAGGCGAGCAGTGCCGAGGTGATTCGCAACAGCCTGGACCCAATGGGGCGGGTGATCTTCGGGCGGCCGGACCTGCTGGGGCGGCTGGGTGAGCTGAAGGGTGACAGGACCATCGTGATCTGTGGAGACCAGGACATTCCGCGGCCGCCTGAAGAGTCCAACGAGATGGCGCGGATCATTGGCTGCCTGGCGGCGCAGATACCGTTTGCGGGGCATATCTCCAGCCTGGAGAACCCGCAGGTGGTCAACGAGTTCTTGTTGAACTGGCTGCCTGGCAAGGCTTGAGATTGTCGGGGCTGCTTTGCAGCCCTTTCGCGACGCAAGGCCGCTCCTACAGGGATTCGCGTGTAGGAGCGGCCTTGTGTCGCGAAAGGGCCGCAAAGCGGCCCCAATGGCCGGGTCAACCCTGCCACTTCCCGCCTTCGACGATCACGCTTTCCGGCTTGGTGTCATCGCTCAGTTCCTTGCGCACATATTGGTCATACAGCTTCAGCAGAAACTTCTCCTCCCCCAGTTTGGCCAGCTCGGCATTCACCCAGTCGCGCAGCTCGGTATTGCCCTTCTTCACCGCTGGAGCAATGGGCGCTTCCTCACCCAGCAGCTGCGGCAGCACACGGTACCCTGGGTTCTGCTTGGCCCAGCTGAACAGGATCAGGTTGTCCTGGGCATAGGCATCGCCCCGGCCGTTGGCCAGCGCTTGCAGCGACTCGCTGTTCTTCTCGAACTTGAGCAGTTTCCAGTCCGGGTGATTCTGGGTCAGCCAGATATCGGCCGTGGTACCGGTGGTGACGATGATGGTCTTGTCCGCCAGGTCATCGAGCTTCTGCACCGGGCTGCCGTCGGCCACGATGGCCTGCACGGCCACGCGCAGGTTGGGGTTGGTGAAGTCCACCGCCTCCTTGCGTTCCGGGGTCACGGTCATGTTGGCGAGAATCAGGTCGACCTTGTCGCTCTGCAGGAACGGAATGCGGCTGGCCGGCTCCACGGCGACGAACTCCACCTTGTTCTCGTCGCCCAACAGGTCCTTGGCCAGGCGCCGGCCGATGTCGGTGTCGAAGCCGACGTAGCGGCCGCTTGCGTCGACGAAACCGAACGGCGGCTTGTCGGTGAATACGCCAACGATGAGCTTGTCGCGGGCCTTGATGGTTTCCAGGTAGCTGGTGGCCGGCGATGCGGCAGCTGGCTTGGGCGGTTCCTCGGCCTTGTTGCAACCGGCCAGCAGGGCCAGGCCGAACAAGGGCGCCAGCAGTTTGGTAAGCGGGGCAGTTTTCATGACAATTCCTTTTTCATTGTCTTCGGCAGGCTTTCGACAAAGGAGAATTTGTCCAGGAACTGCTGCGCGCGTGCGGTTCGCGGTTGGCTGAAGAAGCTCTCGGGGTCGCTCTGTTCAAGGATCCTGCCGGCCTCCATGAACACGATGCGGTCGGCCACCGCGCGAGCGAAGGCCATTTCGTGGGTAACGATGAGCAGGGTCATGCCGTCGCGGGCCAGGCCCTGGATCACCTGCAGCACTTCCTTGACCATTTCCGGGTCGAGCGCTGCGGTGACTTCATCGAACAGCATCACCTGCGGGTTCATGCACAGCGAACGGACGATGGCGATGCGCTGCTGCTGGCCACCGGACAACTGCCGCGGGTATGCGTCACGCTTGTCCAGCAGGCCGACCCGCGCCAGCAGTGCTTCCGCCTGGGCCTGGGCTTCGGCGCGTTCACGCTTCTGAACCTTGAGCGGGCCAAGCAGCAGGTTGTCCATCACACTCATGTGGCCGAACAGGTGATAGCTCTGGAATACCATACCCACCCGCTGGCGTACCTGGCGCCAGTCGGTTGAACGGGTCAGCAACTCTTCGCCCTCCAGGCGCAGGTGCCCACTGTGGGCCTCTTCCAGGCCATTGAGGCAACGCAGCAAGGTGCTCTTACCGCAGCCGCTGGGGCCAAGAATCACCACCACCTCGCCGGTGCGCACCTTGAGGTCGACGTTATTCAGCACCTGGTGCGAGCCGAAATACTTGTTGAAACCCTGGAATTCGATCAGTGCGGTCATGTGTGGGCCCAGCGACGCTCCAGCACGCGCGAGGCGGCGGACAGCGGATAGCAGACGAAGAAAAAGAACAGGAACAGCACGGCGTAGATCAACAGCGATTCGTAGGTGCGCTCGATGATCTGCTGGCCGGCCTTGATCACCTCGACCACGCCGATCAGTACGGCCAGCGAGCTGGTCTTGATGATCCGCGTGTAGATGTTGAGGGTCGGTGGCGTCATGCGCTTGAGGGCCTGGGGCAGCAACACGTAGCCGTACAGCTGGCCGGCGGACAGGCCGATCGACAGCCCGGCCTCACGTTGTCCACGCGGCAGCGATTGCAACGCCCCCCGCACCACTTCACCGACCTCGCTGGCACCCCACAAGCCCAGCACCAGTACCGCGCACCAGAAGCTGGGAATGCTCAGGGCGAAGAAGATCGGCAAACCGAAGAACACCAGGTACAGCCAGACCAGTACCGGGATCGCCCGAAACAGCTCCAGGTACACCTGCAAGGCGATGTTCAGCAGGCGATTGCCCAAGGTGGCCAGCGTGCCATACAGCACGCCACCGAGCGTTGCGAAGACAATCCCCAGTGCCGAAATGGCCAACGTTTGCACCGCCCCCTTGGCCAGCAATGGCAGAGACGTCAGCAGCAGCTCAATTGCCGAACTGGCCATGTTGCAGCCTCCTTTCCAGGTAGCGCAGCAGTAGCGACAGCGGCAGGAACAGCAGTACGCAGAGCAACGTCAGCACCGCGAGCATCTCGTAGGTCTTGTAGTACAAGGCGATGTAGCTCTTGGTGGTATAGAGAATTTCAGGCACCGCCACGGCCGAGACCACGGTGGTTTCCTTGAGCAGGAAGACGAAGTTGGCGAACAGTGCCGGCAGGCTGAGGATGCCGGCCTGGGGCAGGATCACGTGGCGCAGCAGCTGGCCTTCCGACAGCCCGATGGAGCGTCCCGATTCCAGCTGCGCACGCGGCACGGCCTCGACACCGGCACGCAGCACCTCGGTGAGGTAGGCGCCGCCCATGAAGGTCATGGTGATGATCGCTGCGGCAAAACCGGAGATCTTCAGGCCAAGGCTTGGTAACGCGAAGTAGACGAAGAACAGCTGGATCAGCAGGGGGGTGTTACGCGCCAGTTCCACATAGCCTTTCACCAGGTGCCGCAGATAAGGCGTGCGTAGCACCAGGACCGTGGCATTGAGCAGCGCCACCAGCAGCGAGGTGGCGATGGCGATCAGGCCGACCTGCAAGGTCACGCCGACCGCCTTGAAGAAGGCTGGCAACGTGCTAAGAATGAACGCGGTGTCGAAGGTCATGGATTCTGCCTCGACATCCGGTGTGCGAAGTACGACATAGGGAAGTGTGACCGATGCGCCAGGCGCGATCAGTAGACTCTAAAGGTATAAAAATCTTTTTATAAATACCTTTATTGCATATCGATATCACTCCGCGGGCTATCGAAACTTTTCTGTATCACGCCTTTCAAACAGCTTCAGACAGCAAGGCCATCCCACAAGGACGACAACGATGAATAGCCCCTGCTCACCCGACACGAACGAACAATTGCTGTGGCTGCTGGCATTGCGACGGGCGCTGGGTAACCCGCGCTGATCAGCCGCCAGCCACAAACGAAAACGCCGACGCAAATGCGTCGGCGTTTTCACATCATCCAGCGCGAATCAGAACGCAGGCAGTACCGCACCCTGGTATTTCTTGGCGATGAATTCCTTAACCTCAGGGCTGGTCAGCGCCTTGGCCAGCTTCTGGATAGCCTCACTGTTCTTGTTGTCCGGGCGGGCTACCAGGAAGTTCACGTACGGCGAGTCGCTGCCTTCGATCACCAGCGCGTCCTTGGCCGGGTTCAGGCCGGCTTCCAGGGCGTAGTTGGTGTTGATCATGTCCAGGTCGACCTGGTCCAGCACGCGCGGCAGCATGGCCGATTCAAGCTCGCGGAACTTCAGCTTCTTCGGGTTCTCGGCGATGTCTTTCGGAGTTGCCAGGGCATTCTTCGGGTCTTTCAGGGTGATCAGCCCGGCCTTCTGCAGCAGCAGCAGGGCGCGGCCGCTGTTGCTGCCCTCGTTCGGGATGGCAACGCTGGCGCCTTCTTTCAGCTCGCTCAGGCTCTTGACCTTTTTCGAGTAGCCACCGAACGGCTCGACGTGCACGCCGATCACGGTTTCCAGGTGGGTGCCCTTGCCTTCGTTGAAGTTCTGCAGGTACGGCAGGGTCTGGAAGTAGTTGGCGTCCAGGCGCTTCTGGTCAACCTGCACGTTCGGCTGCACGTAGTCGGTGAAGACCTTGATCTGCAGGTCCACACCTTCCTTGGCCAGGGTCGGCTTGATCAGCTCGAGGATCTCGGCGTGCGGTACCGGGGTCGCGGCCACGACCAGTTTCTCGGCGGCAGATGCCAGGCCAGCGAACGACAGAGCGGCGGCCAGGGCAGTGGTCAGCAGGGTTTTTTTCATGGTGTTCCTTGTTCTGGATCTGGGCCATCGCGGATGGCGAAGTCGGATGCCCAACCGTTTCACTGGAGGGCGTGAGGCGGACGATACCGAGATTTTTTATTCCCTAACAATATCTTTTAATTAGCTGCTTATTCCAAAAACAAAATGCCACCATCCAGTTTGCTTATAGCTCGTCTAGCTCGCGGGGTTGGGCAAATCGAGATCCTGCGGCAGCAGCTCGTCGTCCTCGCTCACCAACAGCGCGAAGTGGATCACATTCTCCAGCTCGCGGGTGTTGCCTGGCCAGGCATGGGCTTCAAGCAGCTGTTGCGCGGCCTCGCTGATCAGCGCCAGTGGGCGCTGCAGGCGCACGCTGTAGATACCCACGAAATACTCGGCCAATGGCAGGATATCGCCCGGGCGCTCACGCAGTGGCGGCAGCTCCAGCGCGCCCTCGCGCAGGTACTGGTACAGGCGCTCATTGAAGCGCCCGGCCTTCACCACCCGCGCCAAGTCTATGCTGGTCGCGGCTACCAGGCGGACGTCCACCGGCTGTGGTTGCTGCGCGCCGACACGGGTGACCTCGCGGTTCTCCAACGCCGCCAGCAGCTTGCCCTGGATCGCCAGCGGCAAGTCGGCAATCTCGTCCAGGTACAAGGTGCCACCATTGGCCGAACCGAACCAACCGGCGCGGCTGCTGGCCGTACCGCCCTGGCTGCCGGCGCTGTAGCCGAACAGTTCGGCGTCGGCATAGGTCGGGCTGATGGCCGCGCAGTTGACCGAGACGAAAAGTCCGGGGCGGTCACTGGCCCGGTGGATCTGCCTTGCCAGCAATTCCTTGCCGGTACCCGTCTCGCCGCGTATCAGCACCGGTACTGGCTGCGGCGCCAGCTGTTCCAGGGCCTGGCGTAACTGCTGCGAGCGCGGGTCGATGAACACCAGCGCCTTGGCACGGATGCTCAGTGGGCTCTTGTCCAGTTCAGGGAAGGTCAGCAATGGCTGGCCGAACGGGTTTTGAAAAGTCATGACGAACTCCCGCCCCAGACCTTCGTGGCCGGGCGTCAGGCAAACGTTGAACGGTCGGGGCCGATCAGGCGCGACGCAATGCGCGCTGCTCGACCCGGCTCTGCAGGCGATACAGGTAGGCGAAGCCTTGTTCCCAGCGCTCATGGCCGGACTTCACGTTGATATGCCCGGCATTGCTCAGCAGGCCCGCCTCGGCGCCCCACGCCTGGGCCAGGTACAACGCACGTGGCACGCTGACCGCCGGATCATTGTCCGAGCTGACCACCTGGCTTGGGAACGGTAGCGCCTGCAGGGGGATCGGCGCGAAGTTGCGCAAGGCCGGCGCACAGGCGGGTCGCTCGACATCCGCCGGCGCCACCAGCAACGCGCCGCGCACCCGGCGCAGCAGGGTTGGGCTTGCGTGTGCGGCCCAGTGGGCGACGGTGATGCAGCCGAGGCTATGAGCGATGAGAATCACCGGCGAGCGTTCGGCGGCAATCGCCTGCTCCAGCGCCTGCACCCAATCGCGGCGCTGTGGGGTGAGCCAGTCCTGCTGCTCGACCCGGGCGCTGTTGGGCAACGTGCGCTGCCAGTGACTCTGCCAATGGTTGTCTGGCGATCCTTGCCAGCCCGGCACAATCAGATAACGGATTGACTCATTGCGCATGGGGACGCCTCCAGTAAGTTTGCGTGCTTGGGAATCAGTATAGGGAGGCATTTATATTCGTAAAGGAATAAGAAGCTATTTATTAATAACTAAAATTGCACTTAGATAACAGGCAAAAAAAAGGGCCAACCCCTGCCAAGAGATGTGGCCCCTAAGCACTTGCCTGAAGAAGGTGAAGATTACCGTGCAGTTATTACCGCCAGCTTGCTGATCCCGGCGCGCTCGATCGCAGCCATGGCCCGCGCCACTTCGCCATAGTTCACGCCATCATCGGCCTGCAGCTGCACACGCACGTCGGCGTCCTTGTCTTTGGCCGCCTTGAGGTTGCTTTCCAGCAGGTCTGGCTGGATCTCGTCCTTGTTGATGAACAGCTTGCCACCCCCATCGATGCTCACCACCAACGGGTCCTTCTGCTCCACTGGCGCCACGGCCTCGGTCTTGGGCAGGTTGATCGGAATGGCGTTGGTCAGCAGCGGCGCGGTGACGATGAACACCACCAGCAGTACCAGCATGACGTCCACCAGCGGCGTGACGTTGATTTCACTGAGGACTTCGTCGCTATCCTGGGTCGAAAAGGCCATGTCAGGACGCCTCCTTCACCGGCTGGGTGAAACCACCCTGGGCCTTGTGCACAGCCGGGTGCACCAGCACGCGGAAGGCACTCTTCTGCGCCAGGCTGTAGAAGTCGTGAGCGAAGTCATCGAGGTCGGCCGCCGTCAGCTTGAGGCGGCGCAGGAAGTAGTTGTAGACCAGCACCGCCGGCACCGCGACGGCGATACCCACACCGGTGGCGACCAGCGCCGCGCCGATCGGCCCGGCCACGGTTTCGAGGCTGGCGGAGCCGGCCGCGCTGATACCTTTGAGCGCTTCCATGATGCCCCACACGGTGCCAAACAGGCCGATGAAGGGCGAGGTGCTGCCGATACTGGCAACCACCGCCAGGCCGGTTTCCAGCGAGCGACGCTCACGCACGATCTGCTGGCGCAAGGCGCGTTCGAGGCGGTCCTGGTGGTTGATGGCGTGGCTCAGGTCATTGGCGTGCGCTTCACCGACCGCAATCGCCGCATAACCGGACTGGGCGACACGGGCGGCCGGGCCTGGCAGTTCGTGGCTTATTTCCGCCGCCGAGTCGAGGCTCGATGCGGCCCAGAATTGCTGGTGGAAGCGCTTGTCCTGATTCTTCAGCCGTACGAACTGAACGATCTTGACCAGGGCCAGGCCCCAGGTGACGACGGAAAAACCGACCAGCAGCCAGATGACTGCACTTTCAACGGATTCGAGGGGAGATGCCAGCAGGCTCATGATGATGTCTTCCTGTGTTCTGCGAAAAAGTTAGCGAAGCTTGAAATCGATCGGCACGCTGACCCAGCCGGCCTGGGCCACATCGCCCTGCTTGGCGGGGACGAAGCTCCAGCGCTTGACCGCAGCCAGCGCGGCGGCGTCGAGGGCATCGCGGCCGCTGCTCTGCTGGATCTGGATTTGCCCCGGCTTGCCGCTGGGCAGCACCTCGACGCGCAGCAGCACGGTGCCTTCCCAGCCACGGCGCAGGGCCATTTGCGGGTACTCCGGCGCAGGGTTCTTCAGGTACGCGGCGTTGGCAGACGGCGGCGTGACCGGGGCCGGCGCGGGGGGCGCAGGGGGTGCCGGAGCAGCAACCGGAGCAGGCGGTGGCGCCTCGACCGGCTTGGGTTGTGGCTTGGGCGGTTGCTTGGCCACTGGCTTGGGCACCGGTTTAGGCTTGGGCTTGGGCTTGGCGGCCAGCTCGTCGATCACCGGTGGGGGTGGCTCGACCACTGGCGGTGCAGGCGCAGGTGGCGGCGGCTCCACCACCGGCGGTGCGGGCGCGGCGAACTCGATGGTCATGGGCGGAATCTGGGGCGGCACCACGGGCAGCGTGGGCGTGGGAGCCTGGCTGACCCAGTAGGCGGCGGCACCGTGCAAGGCCAGCACCAGCAGGCCCAGCGCCAGCTTGTCGCGGCGTTTGAGGCCGCTGACCGGGGTGCGTTGCAGGCGCAGCTGACCCAGTGGCAGGCGAAGCGTCCGTCCAAGGTCGA
Organism: Pseudomonas sp. NBRC 111130; assembly: GCF_001320485.1. Taxonomy (NCBI): domain Bacteria; kingdom Pseudomonadati; phylum Pseudomonadota; class Gammaproteobacteria; order Pseudomonadales; family Pseudomonadaceae; genus Pseudomonas; species Pseudomonas sp. NBRC 111130. Next base: position 16,216 of record NZ_BCBG01000023.1, on the reverse strand, counting down.
CCAGGTCACCCGGGCTCGGGCGCCATGGCTGGTCGTAGGCCCTGACGGCCGACTGGACATTACCCATTGATCAAACTCCTGGGGGTTCTTGATTCAGGTGTGTGGCTGAATCATCGCGTGCAGGGGCTTATCTCTTAAAGTAATGTTTGAAATTAAAGTTAGATTCTTTGGGAATATCAATTTTATGGGGATGGCTCTAGGCCGCGGGATTCGGGGGGTGTGGCGATAGGTTGTGTTGCTGATGCTTTGTGGGCATATGAAATATTCTCGTAAGGCATCAGATTGCCGCGAGGGCTGCGCCCTCGTTTCGCGACACAAGGCCGCTCCCACAAGAGACCGCGCAAGGCCCGAATTCATGCGGTCCAATGTGGGAGCGGCCTTGTGTCGCGAAAGGGCTGCAAAGCAGCCCCGGCAATCAGTCAGGCATAAAAAAGCCCAGAACCAAGCCTGGGCTTCTCAATATCAAAGGCGAATCAGATATCCGCCACCTTCTGCCAGACCTTCGGCCGGAAGAACAGTGTCTCTCCGCGCGCCAGCCCGGTCAGGCTGTCGTGGTCCTTGACCACCTCGGCCTCGATCAGCTCGCTCTGCCCTTCCACCTTCAAGGTCACCCGCGTCGTGGCGCCCAGCGGCCGGATATCACGCACCTCGGCCGCATGGTGCCCCTCGGTCTCATGCCGCGATAGCGACACCTCGTGCGGGCGGAACAGCACATGGTGCCCTTCGCTCAAGGCCAGGCGGTTGGAATCACCAAGGAAGTGGTAGACGAAGTCGTTGGCCGGCTTCTCGTACACCTCGCCAGGCGAGCCGATCTGCTCGATCACGCCCTTGTTCATCACCACGATGCGGTCAGCCACTTCCATGGCCTCTTCCTGGTCGTGGGTGACGAACACCGAGGTCAGGTTGATGTCCTCGTGCAGCCGCGCCAGCCAGCGGCGCAGCTCCTTGCGCACCTTGGCGTCGAGCGCACCGAACGGCTCGTCCAGCAGCAGCACCTTGGGCTCCACCGCCAAGGCGCGGGCCAGGGCGATACGCTGGCGCTGGCCACCGGACAGCTGCTCGGGGTAGCGGTCGGACAGCCAGTCGAGCTGTACCATGTTCAGCAGTTCGTGGACTTTCTCGGCAATCTTGCTTTCGCTCGGGCGCTCGCCCTTGGGCTTCATGCGCAGGCCGAAGGCGACGTTGTCGAACACACTCATGTGGCGGAACAGCGCGTAGTGCTGGAACACGAAGCCGACGTTGCGATCACGCACGTCGTGGCCAGACACGTCCTCGCCATGGAACACGATGTTGCCCTGGTCCGGGGTTTCCAGGCCGGCGATGATGCGCAGCAGGGTGGTCTTGCCGCAGCCGGAGGGGCCAAGCAGGGCCACCAGCTCGCCGCTGTTGATGTCCAGGTTGATAGCGTTCAGTGCCTGGAAGCTGTTGAAGCGCTTGCTGACGTTACGAACTTCGATCGACATGAATCATTCCTCCGCGGCGCTGTGGCGCAGGCGGTTAATACGGTTCTCGCTCCACTGCTTGAGCAGCAGGATGAAGAGCGCCAGGATCAGCAACAGGCTGGCCACGCTGAAGGCCGCGACGTGGTTGTACTCGTTGTAGAGGATCTCCACGTGCAGCGGCAAGGTGTTGGTTACGCCACGGATATGGCCCGAAACCACCGACACTGCACCAAACTCACCCATGGCCCGCGCGGTGCACAGCACCACGCCGTAGATCAGGCCCCATTTGATGTTCGGCAAGGTCACATGCCAGAACATCTGCCAGCCGTTGGCGCCGAGCAGGCGCGCGGCCTCCTCCTCCTGCGTGCCCTGTTCCTGCATCAGCGGGATGAGCTCGCGGGCCACGAACGGCACGGTGACGAAAATGGTCGCCAGCACGATGCCCGGCAGGGCGAACACGATCTGGATGTCGTGGTCCTGCAACCAGGGGCCGAACAGGCCTTGCGCGCCGAACATCAGCACGTAGACCAGGCCTGCGATCACCGGTGACACCGAGAACGGCAGGTCGATCAACGTCACCAGGATGCTCTTGCCGCGGAAGCTGTACTTGCTCACGCACCACGCGGCGCTGACACCGAACACCAGGTTCAGCGGCACCGAAACGACCACGGCGAGCAAGGTGAGCTTGAGCGCCGACAAGGCATCAGGCTCGAATATCGCCTCGACGAAGGTGCCGAAGCCATTCTTCAGCGCCTGCGACACCACTATCACCAGCGGCAACAGCAGAAACAGCGCGAACACCAGCCAGCCAAGGCCGATCAGGACGCGCCGCGAGGTGGCGCTGCCACGCCGGGCGGCGTTGGCGGCGGCGCTTGCGCTCAGGGTTGAACTGGACATGCGGCCTCCTTCAAGGGGTTTCGATGCGGCGCTGCAGCAGGTTGATCAGCAGCAGCAGGATGAAGGAAACCACCAGCATCAACACGCCGATGGACGTGGCACCGGTGTAGTCGTACTGGTCGAGCTTGACCATGATCAGCAGCGGCAGGATCTCGGTCTTCATCGGCATGTTGCCGGCGATGAAGATCACCGAACCGTACTCGCCAACGCCACGGGCGAAGGCCAGGGCGAAACCGGTGAGCCAGGCAGGCAGCAGAGCTGGCGCGAGAATATGGCGGAACACCTGCAACGGTTTCGCGCCCAGGCATGCCGCGGCCTCTTCGACTTCACGCGGAATGTCTGCAAGCACTGGCTGCACCGTGCGCACCACGAACGGCAGGGTGACGAAGGTCAGCGCCAGGGTGATGCCCAACGGCGTGTAGGCGATCTTGAAACCGAGGTCGGTGGCGAACTGGCCAACCCAGCCCGCAGGCGCGTACAGGGCGGTCAGGGCAATACCGGCAACGGCGGTGGGCAGGGCGAACGGTAGGTCGATCATCGCGTCGATGATCTTGCGCCCCGGGAACGTATAGCGCACCAGCACCCAGGCCAGCAGGGTACCGATCACTCCGTTGATGATGGCGGCGAACAGGGCGGTGCCGAAACTCAGCTTGAGCGCGGCGATCACCCGCGGCGCACTGACGACATTCCAGAACTGCTCGAAAGTCAGCTGCGCGGCATGGACGAACATGGCAGCCAACGGTATCAGCACGATCAGACTGAGGTACACCAAGGTGTAGCCCAGCGTCAGCCCGAAGCCGGGTATGACGGGGGAAATGCGACGTGACATAAATATCCTTGGTTGAACGCACTTGGCCCCGTATCGATCCGGGGCCGGTGCAGGCTTCTAAAATCCTGGGGCTGCTCTGCAGCCCTTTCGCGACACAAGGCCGCTCCTACAGACGAACGCGTATCCCCTGTAGGAGCGGCCTTGTGTCGCGAAAGGGCCGCAAAGCGGCCCCCGCTTTTCCTTGGCCCTTACTGTGCCTGATAGATCTGGTCGAATACACCGCCATCATTGAAGAACTTCGGTTGTGCAGTCTTCCAGCCACCGAAGTCCTTGTCGATGGTCACCAGGTCCAGTTTCGGGAACTGCTTGCCAAATTCGGCAGCCACTTTCTCGTCACGCGGGCGATAGAAGTTCTCGGCGGCGATCTTCTGCCCGGCCGGGCTGTACAGGTGCTTGAGGTATTCGGTAGCGATCTCGGTATTACCTTTCTTCTCGGCATTCTTGTCGACCACCGCCACGGGCGGTTCGGCAAGGATCGACAGCGACGGCACGACGATGTCGAACTTGTCGGCGCCACCGTCTTCCTTGAGCGCCAGGAAGGCTTCGTTTTCCCAGGCCAGCAGCACGTCACCCTGACCGTTGTTGACGAAGGTGATGGTCGAGCCGCGGGCACCGGTGTCCAGCACTGGCACGTGCTTGAACAGCTCCTGCACGTAGGCTTTGGCCTTGTCTTCACTGCCGCCGGTCTTCAGGCCATAGGCCCAGGCGGCGAGGAAGTTCCAGCGGGCGCCACCGGAGGTTTTCGGGTTGGGCGTGATGACCGACACGTCCTTCTTGATCAGGTCGCCCCAGTCCTTGATACCTTTCGGGTTGCCCTTGCGCACGAGGAACACAATGGTCGAAGTGTACGGGGTGCTGGCGTCCGGCAGGCGCTTCTGCCAGTCCTCGGGCAGGGTCTTGCCGAGTTTGGCGACTTCGTCGATGTCACCGGCCAGGGCCAAGGTCACCACGTCGGCGCGCAGGCCATCGATCACCGCACGAGCCTGTTTGCCCGAGCCGCCATGGGATTGCTGGATCTTCACCTTGTCGCCCGGATGGGCCTGTTGCCAGTGCTTGATGAATTCGGCGTTGTACTGCTGGTACAACTCACGGGTCGGGTCATAGGACACGTTCAGCAGTTCGTAGTCCTTGGCGATGGCGGAACCGGCAAAAACAGCACTGGCCAGGGCGGCAAGCGCATAACGGCGGATGGACATGGTGAAGCTCCCGATTGGCATTTTTCTAGTTCTGGATGTTGTGGTGCGGATCAGCCGGCCTTGTTGCCTGGCTGTTGCAGGCGGAACTTCTCCTTGCGTTCGATCTGCACGACCTGAGCGTTGTGCACGGTGATTTCCACAGCACCGAAACGCAGGTCGCGCAAGGCGCTCTGGATCTCACGCAGAATGGTGGCTTCGTCCTGACCGTCGATGCTACGCAGCGATGCACTCATGCTCGTTCTCCTTGGAATGAGGGTGCCGGGCATGGATGTGAAGGGGTTCATTGCCTGGCTTGAGGGCAATAGTAGTGAGGCGGGATTATTCTTAAAAATACTGTTTAAGAATGTTTATATAACCAAAATCAATCACCCATTCTGAACACAAAAAATCACCCTGTAGGAGCGGGTTCACCCGCGAATGCGGCGGTAGCTCCACCATTGCATTCGCGGGTAACCCCGCTCCCACAGGGTTTGTTACAGCGTTTCAGGTGTGTTTCTGTGGCTCGCGGATCTTGTACCAGGCTACGTACAACGCCGGCAGGAACAGCAGCGTCAGCAGGGTCGCGACAATGATCCCGCCAATCATCGCGTAGGCCATCGGTCCCCAGAACACCTCGCGGGCAATCGGGATCATGCCCAGGCTCGCTGCCGCCGCCGTCAGCAGGATGGGGCGACGCCGGTGGTTGGTAGCCTCCACCACCGCATCCCACGGCGAGAGGCCCTGGGCCTCGAACTCGTCGATCTGCGTCACCAGGATCACCGAGTTACGAATGATGATGCCCGCCAGGGCGAGGATGCCGAGGATCGCCACAAAGCCCATCGGCGTGCCCGTCGGCACCAGTGCCAGCACCACGCCGATCAGCCCCAGTGGCGCCACGCTGACCACCAGTAACAGCTTCTGCACGCTGTGCAGCTGGATCATCAGGAAGGTCGCCATGAGGAACAGCATCAACGGGATGACCTTGCGGATCGGCCCCTGGGCCTTGGCGCTCTCCTCCACGGTACCGCCGGTGGCCACTTCGAAGCCCACCGGCAGCTTGCTGGCGAACTCGTCGATCTTTGGCTTGAGCTGGGCCACCAGGTCGGTCGGCTGGATATCGCCGTTGACCGAGGCCTTGATGGTAATGGTCGGCTTGCGGTCACGGCGCCACACCAGCGGCTGCTCCAGTTCGTATCGCACGGTGGCGAACGACAGCAGCGGGATCGAGGTACCGCTGGGCGTGAGAATCTGCAGGTTTTGCAGGGTATCAGGTGAACCGCGCTCGCTGTCCTCGGCGCGGGCGACCACATCGACCAGGTAGATGTTGTCGTTGACCTGGGTGATATTCACGCCGCTGACGATGCTGTTCATCACATTGGCCACGTCTTCCGACGACAACCCCAGCTGACGCGCCTTGTCCTGGGCGATTTCCACACGCAGCACCTTACCGGGCTCGTTCCAGTCGTAGATCATCTCGCCGATGTGCTCGTTCTGGTCAAGCAAGGTCGCCAGGTCGATGGCATGCTTGCGCACCTCATCGATATTGGCGCCACTGACCCGGTACTGGATCGGCCTGCCCACCGGCGGGCCCATTTCCAGCGATTGCACGTTGACGCCGATGCCGACGAAGTCCTCATGCAGGATCTTCTGCAGCCGCTGCATCATGCCCTGCCGCTCTTCGAAGCCCTTGCTGACGATCACCAACTGCGCGTAGTACGGGTTCTGCAACTGCTGGTCGAGGGGCAGGTAGAAACGAATGGCGCCCTGGCCGATGTAGGTGCTCCAGCTCACCAGGTCCGGGTCATCCTTGATGCGAGCCTCGAAGCGGTCGACCACCTTGCGGGTTTCCTCGATCGAAGCGTTCTGCGGCAGGTTGAGGTCGACGAGGATTTCCGGACGGTCCGACGACGGGAAGAACTGGTTCTGCACGAAACGCTCGCAGAAGATCGCCAGGGCAAACAGCACGACAGTGCCGATGATGGTCAACCAGCGGTTGCGCATGCACCACAGCAGGCCATGCTCGAAGGCCCGGCCGACGCGGCCAGGCTCGGCTTCATGGGCCTTGAGCTTGGCGCTGCTGAGAATGTGCACGCCCAGCACCGGGGCGAAGAACACCGCCACCACCCACGAGACCATCAGCGCCACGGCGATCACCGCAAACAGCGTGTAAGTGTATTCACCCGCGGAACTGGCGTTGAGGCCGATGGGCACGAAGCCGGCAACCGTCACCAGGGTACCGGTGAGCATGGGGAACGCCGTCGAGGTATAGGCGAACGTCGCCGCCTGCTCCTTGCTCTCGCCCATTTCCAGCCGCGTGACCATCACCTCGACTGTGATCATGGCGTCATCCACCAGCAAGCCGAGGGCGATGATCAGCGCACCCAACGAAATCCGCTGCATGGTAATGCCGCTGTATTCCATGAACACGAACACCATCGCCAGCACCAGCGGAATCGAACAGGCCACCACCAGGCCAGCGCGCATGCCAAGGCTGACGAAACTCACCGCCAGCACGATCACCACCGCTTCGAACAGCGCGCTGGTGAAGCCACCTACGGCCTGCTTGACCACCACGGCCTGGTCCGACACGGTGTGGACGCCAACGCCAACCGGCAGGTCCTCTATCACCCGGTCCATGCGCTTTTTCAGCGCCGCGCCAAATACCTGCATGTTGCCGCCGGCCTTCATGCCGATGGCCAGGCCGATGGCGGTCTGGCCGTTGTAACGGAACATCGGTGAGGGTGGGTCGACGTAGCCGCGCTGGATGTCGGCGATGTCGGCCAGGCGGAAGAACCGGTCGTTGATTTTCAGGTTGACCGTCTGCAGGTCTTTTTCCGAAGCGAACTGCCCGGTGGTGCGTACCGAAATGCGCTCGGGGCCAGCCTCGATGACCCCGGCTGGGGTCACCGCGTTCTGCGACTGCAGGGCTTGCATGACTTGGCGCTGGTCGATGCCCAGGGCCGCCAGCTTGCGGGTCGAGAAATTCAGGTACAGCACTTCGTCCTGCGTGCCGACCAGCTCGATCTTGCCAATGTTGGGGACATCGCGCACTTCGGCGCGTGCCTGCTCCACGTAGTCACGCAACTGACGCAGGGTGAGGCCGTCGGCGGTGAAGGCGTAAATCGAACCAAACACGTCGCCGAACTCGTCGTTGAAGCCAGGCCCCTGAATCCCGGCTGGGAATTCGCCACGGATGTCGGAGATTTTCTTGCGCACCTGATACCAGATTTCCGGGATGTCCTTGGCCTTGGTGGTGTCGCGCAGGTACACGTACACCGTCGACTCGCCCGGGCGGGTGTAGCTCTTGGTGTAGTCGAGGGAATCGAGTTCCTCGAGCTTCTTTTCGATGCGGTCGGTGATCTGGTACAGGGTTTCGTGCTGCGTCGCACCCGGCCAGCGGGTCTGAATCACCATGGTCTTGATGGTGAACGAAGGGTCTTCCTCCCGGCCAAGATTGAAGTACGAGAAAATGCCCATCAGCAGGGCAACGAACATCAGGTACCAGACGAACGATTGATGCTTGAGCGCCCATTCGGACAGGTTGAAGCTTCCTTTCATTGCGCATCCTCGTCGAAGGTGACCTTCTGGCCAGGCTTGAGGCTGTTCACACCCGCCGTTACCACACGCTCGCCCGGCTGCACGCCCGAAGCCAGGACGATGCTGTCGGCGGTACGGTCGATCAGGGTGACGTCCCGGGTACCCACGGTTTTCTGCTCGGTGTCGATCACCCAGACCTGAGTCTTGCCATCACGCTCGAGCAAGGCACTGAGCGGCAGCTCGCTGCGCGGGCTCACTTCAGAGCTCAGGGTCACGCTGATCGCGGTACCCAGGTGGAAGGCCGGCGGGGTGCTGGCCAAGGTCAGGCGCGCGCGGCGGGTCCGTGTCGTCGCGTCCGCCTGCGGCTCCAGCTCGCGCAGGGTGGCGGTGGTGTTGATGGTTGGGTCGAGCTGCGACGCAACGGCGAAGGTCAGGCCCTTGTTCAGTTGCTCGGCCAGGCCGATTGGCAGGTCGATCACCGCTTCCTTCACATCCGGCCGCGCCAGGGTCACCACGGCCTGGCCGGCAGTGACGGTCTGCCCGGCTTCGGCCTGCCAGGCGGTGATGACTGCCGCGTGGTCGCTGCGCAGGGTGCTGTAGTCGAGCTGGTCGCGGGCCTGGCTGAGCGCCGAGCGCGCCTGCTCAAGCGCGGCGCTGGTGGTTTTCAGGTTGGTCTGTGCAATATCCAGCTGGGCCTGGGCCCCGACGCCGCGGTCAAACAGCTGCTGCTGGCGGCGGGCATCGGCCTGGGCGTTGATCCACTGCGCCTGCACTTTGGCCAGGTCGCCTTCGGCGGCACGCAGCTGGTTCTGCTGGTCGGTGGGGTCGAGCGTGGCCAGGGTATCGCCCGGTTTGACCTGGGCGCCCACATCCAGCCAACGCCGGGCGATGCGCCCGCCAACCCGGAAGCCCAAGGTGCTTTCGAAGCGCGCCTCGATAAGGCCAGCGAAGCGGCCCAGCTGCGATTGCATCTGTGGTTCCACCTTGACCGACAGCACCGGCCGGATCGGCTCGGGCGCTTCCTCCTCGCTACCGCAGGCGGCCAGCAGCATGCCGGCCGACATTATCAGCAGCAGGCGCTTCATAGCTCACCTCCCTGGGCCTTGGCATCGACCTTCTGCACCTGCATGCCGGGGTGCAGCAGCTGGCCACCGACCACCACCACGGTTTCACCGGCCTTCAGGCCGCTGGCAACCACGATCTTGCCGGTCAGATAACGGCTGACCTCGACCTTGCGCAGTTCGACCTTGTCGCCCTCGCCCACCACCCAGACTGCTGGCTCATGCAGCGCCTTGGTCAATGCCGACCATGGCAGCTCGACGCTGGGCCGCCCCACCGCATTGGTGCTGGCAGTGACCGGCGCGCCCAACTGCATGTCTGGCGGCACATCCTTCAGTGCCACCTTGACCTGCACGGTGCCGCTTTGCGCCGACACGGTGGGGGTGATTTCACGGACAAAGCCGTGAGCCTGGACCTTGGGGTCATCCAGCAGGCTGACGATGACCCCAGCGTCGCTGGGCGGCGCCACCAGCAGCGATTCGTAGACGTTGAACACCGCATCGCGGTCGCCGTCACGGGCCAGGCTGAAGATCGGCATGGTCGCCTGCACCACCTGGCCCACCTCGGCCTGGCGCTCGGTGATCACGCCATCGGCATCGGACACCAACGCGGTGTAGCTCAGCTGCTCATTGGCATCGGCCAGCTCTGCCTGGGCAGCCTTGAGCGCGCTCTGGTTGCTGCGCAGCGCAGCTTCGGCGGAATCGTATTCGCTCTGGCTGGTGTAGCCCTTGGGCAGCAATTTTTGCTGGCGGACAAAGGCCGCGCTGGCCTGGGTGACCCGCGCTTGCGCCGCGAACACCTCGGCCTTGGCCGAGTCGACATTGTTCTGCAGGTCTTTCGGGTCGAGCCGCGCCAGCACTTGGTTGGCCTTGACGTGGTCACCGACATCGACGCTACGGGAAATGATCTTGCCGCCGACGCGGAACGACAGGTCGGTCTGCACCCGCGCCTGCACGTCGCCGGTCAGGGTGACCCTGGCTGCGAAATCGGTGGGCTGAACCTGTTGCACACCCACCCGAGGCAGGGTCTCGGGGACCTCTTCCTTGCTGCAGCCGGTGAGCAAATACAGCAGCCCCAGGCAAACGACCGACAGTGGGCGCATCAACGTCATGCAGGCTCCTTGCTTTGCGCGCAAATGATTCTTGGGATGCGACTGTCAGCGTAGTTCAGGGTTCGATAAACGGCACTGATCGGGATCAGTTCGGCATTTTCAGCGCCTGTGCGGGCCTCTTCGCGGGCACGCCCGCTCCCACAGGGAGAGCGCAGGCTCCAAAACTCGCGCGGTACTTGTGGGAGCGGGCAAGCCCGCGAAAGGGCCGCCACAGCCGAATCACGCGCTTCAGCCATATCCAGAAACCATCAGCCACTCGGCTACCCCGCTTCAGCCGCTACCTTTCAACGGGAGGTTCAATTTCAAGGAAGATCACAATGCCGCTAGCCGAATCCCACCTGTTACGCCGTGGGCGCTTTTCCGAGCCTGGCAGGCTCTACATGCTGACCACCAAAACACACCTGCGGCTGCCACTGTTCCATGACTTCGACCATGCTCGCCTGGTGGTCAAACATCTGCGGGTGTCAGATGACATTCAGGACTGCCGGTCGTTGGCCTGGGTAGTGATGCCAGACCACCTGCACTGGCTTGTCGAGCTGAAAGAAGTGACATTGGGCACGCTGATGCGCAAGTTCAAATCACGCACAGCCATTGCGTTGCACAAGGCAGGTGTCAGGCACAAGCCGATATGGCAACCGGGCTACCATGATCATGCGTTGCGGCGGGAGGAAAATGTGGTGCATGTAGCCCGGTACATTGTGGCCAATCCTTTAAGGGCTGGATTGGTCAGGAGTATCAGGGACTATCCACATTGGGATGCTGTATGGCTTTAAACCGGTGCTGGGGCCTTCGCGGGCTTGCCCGCTCCCACAGGTAGGGCGCAGGCCTTGAAACCTGTGCTGTACCTGTGGGAGCGGGCGTGCCCGCGAAAGGGCCGGGTCAGGCCGACGCAGCCACCTGCGTCGGGCGCTTGACCTGTGGCTGCGAGGCGTTGGCCGCCGCACCCTCTTCGATCGCCTGCTGGATCGCCTTGCGCCGACGCTCTTCGGCCTGGCGGCTGAAGAACCAGACAAAGAAGGTCACCAGCGACACCGACAGCAAGATCAGGCTGGCCACGGCGTTGATCTCAGGCTTCACGCCCAGCCGCACTGCCGAGAACACTTCCATGGGCAAGGTGGTCGAACCTGGGCCGGACACGAAGCTCGCCAGTACCAGGTCGTCCAGCGACAGGGCGAACGACATCATGCCGCCCGCCGCCAGCGATGGCGCGATCATCGGGATGGTGATCAGGAAGAACACCTTCCACGGCTTGGCACCCAGGTCCATCGCCGCTTCCTCGATCGACAGGTCCAGCTCGCGCAGGCGTGCCGACACCACTACCGCCACATACGCCGCACAGAACGTAGTATGAGCGATCCAGATGGTGACGATGCCACGCTCCTGTGGCCAGCCGATCATCTGTGCCATGGCCACGAACAGCAGCAACAGCGACAGACCGGTGATCACTTCGGGCATTACCAGCGGTGCGGTGACCAGGCCGCCGAACAGCGTGCGGCCCTTGAAGCGGGTGACCCGGGTCAGCACGAAAGCGGCCAGGGTACCCAGCGCCACCGCAGCCACTGCCGTGTAGCAGGCGATTTCCAGCGAGCGCATCACCGAACCCATCAGCTGGGTGTTGTCGAGCAGGCCGACGTACCACTTCACCGACCAGCCACCCCACACCGTCACCAGTTTGGAGGCGTTGAACGAGTAGATCACCAGGATCAGCATTGGCAGGTAGATGAACAGCAAGCCGAGCACCAGCATCAGCTTGGAAAAACTGAAACGCTTCATGCCCTGCCCTCCATTTCTTTGGCCTGGCTGCGGTTGAACAGCAGGATCGGCACGATCAGGATCGCCAGCATCACCACCGCCAGGGCGGATGCCACCGGCCAGTCACGGTTGTTGAAGAATTCCTGCCACAGCACTTTACCGATCATCAAGGTTTCCGGACCGCCAAGCAGCTCAGGAATGACGAACTCGCCCACCACCGGGATGAACACCAGCATGCAGCCGGCGATGATGCCGTTCTTCGACAGCGGCACGGTGATTTTCCAGAAGCTGTTGAAGGTACTAGACCCCAGGTCCGAAGCCGCTTCGAGCAGGCTCGGGTCGTGCTTCACCAGGTTGGCGAACAGCGGCAGGATCATGAACGGCAGGTACGAATAGACCACGCCGATGTAAACCGCCAGGTTGGTGTTGAGGATCTGCAACGGCTGATCGATCAAACCGGTCCACAGCAGGAAGCCGTTGAGCAGCCCGTTGTTGCTGAGGATGCCCATCCAGGCATAGACGCGGATCAGGATCGCAGTCCAGGTCGGCATCATGATCAGCAGCAGCAGGACTGTCTGGGTCTCCTTCTTGGCGTTGGCGATGGCGTAGGCCATCGGGTAGCCGATCAGCAGGCACAGCAGAGTGCTGAAGAAGGCCATCTTCAACGAGCCCAGATAGGCCGAGATGTACAGCTCATCCTCGGTCAACAGGCCGTAGTTGGCCAGGTTGAGCACCAACTGGATCTTGTCTTCGACGTAGGTGTAGATCTCGGTATACGGCGGGATCGCCACGTCGGCTTCGGCGAAGCTGATCTTCAACACGATGAAGAACGGCAGCATGAAGAACAGGAACAGCCAGATGAACGGCACGCCGATCACCAGGTGCCGCCCCTCCGGGATAAGGCGCTGGAAGGCTCGCTTGAGCTTGCGAGGTTTCATGACCGCAGTACCACGCCGCTGTCGTCTTCCCACCACACGTACACTTCATCGCCCCAGGTCGGGCGAGCGCCCTGGCGTTCGGTGTTGGCGACGAACGACTGAACGATCTTGCCGCTTGGCAGCTCGACGTAGAACACCGAGTGGCCGCCCAGGTAGGCGATGTCGTGGACCTTGCCACGTGACCAGTTGTGTTCGAAGTCTGGCTGAGTCGTGGTCACCAGCAGCTTTTCCGGGCGCAGGGCGTAGGTGATGTGCTTGTCTTCCACCGAAGTGGTGATGCCGTGGCCGACGTAGATCTTGCGCTCCAGCTCCGGGCTGGCGATGATCGCGTGGCCTTCGGCGTCGTCGACTACTTCACCTTCGAACAGGTTGACGTTACCGATGAATTCGCACACCAGGCGGCTGGTCGGGGTCTCGTAGATATCCACCGGCGAGCCGATCTGGGCGATCCAGCCCAAATGCATGATGGCGATGCGCTGGGCCATGGTCATGGCCTCTTCCTGGTCGTGGGTCACCATCACGCAGGTCACCCCTACGCGCTCGATGATTTCCACCAGTTCCAGCTGCATCTGCGAACGCAGTTTCTTGTCCAGTGCGCCCATCGGCTCGTCGAGCAGCAGCAGCTTGGGGCGCTTGGCCAGGGAGCGGGCCAGGGCCACCCGCTGGCGCTGGCCACCGGAGAGCTGGTGTGGCTTACGCTTGGCGTACTGGGTCATGTGTACCAGCTTGAGCATCTCGGCCACGCGGGCGTCGATCTCGGCCTTGGGCATCTTGTCCTGCTGCAGGCCGAAGGCGATGTTCTGCGCCACGGTCATGTGCGGGAACAGCGCGTAGGACTGGAACATCATGTTGATCGGCCGCTCGTACGGCGGCATATCGGTGATGTCGACGCCGTCGAGGAAGATCCGCCCTTCAGTCGGGCGCTCGAAGCCGGCCAGCATGCGCAGCAAGGTCGATTTGCCGGAACCGGAGCCACCCAGCAGGGCGAAGATCTCGCCTTTGCGGATTTCCAGGGACACATCGTCCACGGCGACCGTTTCGTCGAATTTTTTTGTAACCCGGTCGATCTTGACCAGCACCTGCTTGGGTTGCTGGCCACCCTCGAGGGCTTTTTTATAGGCACCGGAGGCAACTGCCATGAGTGAAACTCCCAACAAGATTTTTGTGCCCGCGCGGCCTGTGTTCCAGGTACCGCAGCGGGTCTGGATGATTACTTGCCCGACTTGACCTTGGTCCAGCTACGGGTCATGAGGCGCTGCACCTTGGGCGGCAACTCTGAGTTCACGAACATCTTGTCCAGCACTTCCTGCGGTGGGTAAACCGCAGCGTCAGTCCTCACGGCCTGGTCCATCAGGTCGCCAGCCTTGGGGTTCGGGTTGGCGTAACCGACGTAATCACTGACCTGGGCGATAACCTCAGGTTTCAGCAAATAGTTGATGAAGGCGTGGGCCTCCTTGACGTTCTTGGCGTCCTTGGGGATCGCCAGCACGTCGAACCAGAGGTTGCCGCCTTCCTTGGGAATGGCGTAGGCCAGGTTCACGCCCTTTTTCGCTTCTTCAGCGCGGGCCTTGGCCTGGAACACATCACCCGAAAAGCCTGCCGCGACGCAGATGTCGCCGTTGGCCAGGTCGGTGATGTACTTGGACGAGTGGAAGTAGGTCACGTACGGGCGTACGGCCAGGAGTTTCTGCTCGGCCTTGGCGTAATCCTTGGGGTCGGTGCTGTTGGGGTTGAGCCCCATGTAGTTGAGCACCGCCGGGAGCATTTCATCCGCCGAGTCGAGGAAGGCCACGCCGCACTTGGATAGCTTCTTCATGTTCTCGGGTTCGAACAGGACGGCCCAGGAGTCGATGGTGTCCACGCCCAGCGTGGCCTTGACCTTGTCGACGTTGTAACCGATGCCGTTGGTGCCCCACAGGTAAGGCACGGCGTACTGGTTGCCCGGGTCGTTCTTTTCCAGGCGCTTCATCAGCGCCGGGTCGAGGTTGGAATAGTTGGGCAGCAGGTGCTTGTCGAGCTTCTGGAAAGCGCCCGCCTTGATCTGCTTGCCGAGGAAATGGTTGGACGGCACAACCACGTCATAGCCGGTGTTGCCGGCCAGCAGTTTGCCTTCCAGGGTTTCGTTGGAATCGAAAACGTCCTGCACGGGCTTGATACCCGTTGCCTTTTCGAAGTCCGCGAGGGTGTTCGGGCCGATATAGTCCGACCAGTTGTAGAAGTGCACCGTAGGCGCCGCTTGGACGCTGCATGCCAGCGTCAGGCCCGCTCCAGCCATCAAGGCCTTGCGTAGTACAGAAATAGACAAGTGGGTGGTCCTCACAATCAGTGCCTCGGTGACGGCGTGCTTATCGGTACAAGCGCTGCCGCGCACACAAAACCGGCGCGCAACTTACCTGCGCAGCTTCGTTGCCGCAATCATCAATTGCCATTCACAGGCTCCGGGCCGGGAAACCCCGGCCCAGAGGTCACGCATCGGGGGTTATTTGCCCGATTTGATCTTGGTCCAGCTACGGGTGATGTCACGCTGGACCTTGGCATCCGGTGCAGCGATGGCGTACAGCTTTTTCTTCACGTCAGCTGGCGGATAGATGCTCGGGTCGCTGGTGATTTCCTTGTCCACGAACTGGGTGGCAGCGGCGTTGCCATTCGGGAAGCGCACAGCGTTGGTGATTTCGGCCATGACTTCCGGCTGCAGCAGGAAGTTCATGAACTGGTAGGCGGCATCTTTATGTTCGGCATCTTTCGGGATGGCGACCATGTCATAGAAGGTGCCGGCACCTTCTTTCGGAATCACGTAGTCCACCTTGACCTTGTCGCCGGCCTCGTGGGCACGGGCCTTGGACTGCTCCAGGTCACCCGAATAGCCAACGGCCACGCAGATGTTGCCGTTGGCCATGTCGCCGATGTACTTGGACGAGTGGAAGTAGGTGATCGAAGGACGAATCTTCAGGAATAGCTCTTCGGCGGCCTTCAGGTCATCCTTGCTGGTGCTGTTGGTCGGCTTGCCCAGGTAGTGCAGCGCCGCCGGGATCATCTCGGTCGGGGCATCCAGGAAGCTCACGCCGCAGCTCTTGAGCTTGGCGATGTTCTCAGGCTTGAACACCACGTCCCACGAGTCGATCTTGTCCACGCCCAGCGCGGCCTTGACCTTCTCCGGGTTGTAGCCGATACCGATCGAGCCCCACATGTACGGGAAGGCGTGCTTGTTGCCCTGGTCGCTGGCATCGCCAACGGCTTTGAGCAGGTCCTGGTCGAGGTTCTTCCAGTTGGTCAGCTTGGAGCGGTCCAGTTCCTCGTAGACGCCAGCCTTGATCTGCTTGGCCAGGAAGTTGTTGGACGGCACGACGATGTCGTAGCCCGACTTGCCGGCCAGCAGCTTGGCTTCAAGGGTCTCGTTGCTGTCGAAGACGTCGTACTTGACCTTGATTCCGGTCTGCTTCTCGAACTTGGCGATGGTGTCCGGAGCGATGTAGTCC